>CAZTAW010000405.1:0-2518 GCA_964611705.1 uncultured Bacteroidales bacterium | reverse complement strand
AAAAACGATTTAGGGCTTGAGTTTATAAGCCGGCTCAGAACTGTCAGTTATAATTACAAAGATGATAAAAACAAAAGAAGGCGTGATGGCCTTATCGCACAGGATGTTCAGCAAACCTTAGAAGAACTGGGACTGGAATTCAGTGGCCTGATCATAGATGATGATAAAATGAAAACCATGAATATCTCCTACAGCGATTTGGTAATTCCGCTTATCAATGCTGTGCAGGAGCTTGATACAGAGAATAAACTTTTAAAGCAGGAAATTCAGGACCTAAATGCATTGAAAGCAGAAGTTGAAGCTATAAAGCAAACGATCTATCAAACCGCACAAAACAGATAAACTATGAAAAATATAAAATACAAATTCATTTTGATTTTTACAATCTCAGCCCTGCTGATGATCGCAAAAAGCCATGCACAAATAGAGGTGAGCAGCGATGCTTACATGAATGTGAAGGCAGGGGCATACCTCATCACAAGTCACGATCTGACCATAAACTCCGGTGGCATTTTCAACCTCTATGGTTGCGCTACCATAAACGGAACATTAACAAACAGCGCAGGCACAGGTGGCCTGGTAGTGCATTCCGATGCCACGGGCACCGGCTCCCTTATCGAAAGCAGCGGGGTAAATGCCACCGTTGAGCGCTTTATCACGCAAGACATATATCACTACATTACCCCTCCCGTTACGGGGCAAAATATTTCCTTGCTACAATCAGGGGATCCACATACTCAATTCGATCTTTTCTGGTACGATGAAAATTATGCAGAAGGCTTGGGGCCGGCCTGGATTGATGCTTCAGCGCAATCGGGAGAGATAGAAGTTGGACTGGGTTATACGTATGCATATAATCTTTCAGACCGCACCCTGGAATTTGAAGGCACTACCAACACGGGAAATATCACAGAACCCGTAACATACACCTACGATGCTGCATACTCCACAAGTGAGTGGTATTTCGGATGGAATCTCGTTGGAAACCCCTACCCTTCAAGGATAAATGCCGAGACTTTTATTGAAGATGACGATAACTCCAATATTTACGGAACGCTCTATTTCTGGGATGAGGGTGCATCCTATGCAAGCGGAAGAAATGATTACGGCACATGGAACTTAACCGCTGCTACTTCCGGTGGCGGAGGACAAACACCCAACGGATATATTGATGTAGGACAAGCCTTTTTCGTGCATTATGGCAGCGGAACTACTCCTTCAAGCAATTCTGTTACTTTCAAAAATTCCATGCGGGTGCATGATGAAGCTGTGTTTTTTAAAAACAGCGATCCCTGGCGGTTTAAGATCAGTTTAACGAATGAAGATGGGGATTACAATGAAACCCTTATTGGTTTTGTCCCCGGAACTACAAAAGGTTTTGACAACAAATATGATGGCTATAAATTGAAAGGAAATACGGATATTGCCCTCTACACAAAACTAGTGCAGGAAGATGGCTATGATTATGCTATTCAGGCTTTGCCTCCGATCAGCAATGAAGGGGCAACGGTTAAGCTCGGATTTAACTCTTCAAAACCCGGATTGCACACACTAAAAGTACAAAGCATTGAAAACTTCAATGATACGGTTGCCATTTATCTGGAAGATAGTTACCTGAACATTTACACAAATTTAAGGTTTGAACCGGAATATCACTTTGCGGTAGAATCATCCGGCACTTTCGACGACCGTTTCGTGGTACATTTTAACACCTATGGTGTAGGCATTGATGAGGAAAGCAGTTTGGAAAACAAATTCAACATTTACAGCTATGATGGCAGTATTTATATTGATAACCTTAACCAACAGGGCAGATACACGGCTTTTGTATATAACACAATCGGGCAGCAACTAACAGCATATCAATTACAAAACAACGGGCAAAACAAGGTCAGCCTGAAAGAAAGTACAGGAATTTACATTGTTAAAATCGTTAGCGAACAAGAGGTTTGTTCAGCCAAAGTGTTTGTGAAAAGATAATTGTTGCAGTTTACATTGCTGATAGTCACGGGGTGACTAAAAAGCAATTCTGCAATTAAATTATTGTAAATGAATAAGATACCCCGTGACTTAAGGAATTTAGGGGCTATCGAAATGACCAATGACAAATGACCATCCGTATTCTTTATGGTTACCAAATGTTTAAACCACAGAGATACACAGAGGATAGGCACAGAGAACACAGAGTAACAAAAGAAATGAACATAAAAACATAACAAGATGAAAATATTAAAGAGATTTATTTTTATCCAGATTTTATTGATCAGTATAAGTATTGGTATCAGCAAGGCCCAGGGTCCCGGCGCCCCGCCACCACCCGATCATGGTACGGAAGGAAACGAAGGCCAGGGAGGACGAGCTCCCATTTGTGGAGGTTTACTTATTCTGCTTGGGCTGGGTAGTATTTACGGTGGTTATAAGGGTTATCATTACTACCAAAAGAAAAAGAAAAGCTTGCTGGATTAACTGATAGCGATAGCATGGCTTGGAGCCATGCTATCGCTAAGCTAATAAGAAC
>CAZTAW010000404.1:0-2520 GCA_964611705.1 uncultured Bacteroidales bacterium | reverse complement strand
TATGGCATTTGTTTTTGAATTACTATCGTTATTGGAATTTCGTAGAAGATATTTGCCTAGCTCAAACTCTGGACTTATGCATTAAACGATTACATAATAACGATTCATTATTATATTCAAATAAAAATGGTTTGATATATCTTACTTTCCGCACATCTCAAATGTCTTAAATCCGATTTAATTGTTTCGCAAAATCGACATTAAGATTAGGGTTTTTGATAAACCTCCACAGGAATATCCAACAATTCGAGAACTTGCTTTTGAACTTTATTCAGCTGAGGTGGAAACGTCTGGACAACAGCACCATTTCCAATTAGGTCATGATAATGAAGATTTTCAAAAATACCCAATATTCTGCCCGTAGTCGGAGAATAACATTCTCGAGATTCCGGGTAAATAGGTATGCTTTTTATGCTATTCTTTTTCATACTATGTCGAATATTACGCTCGATGAGGGATTGGATCAATAGAGCTACAAAATATAGAAACAAGAAAGCTTCAATACGTGCAACACTGTTCAACCACATAGGGGCAACGTCATACACCGTTTTCAACTGTTCATGGCGTTTTTCCAATCGTGGTTGGTACTTATACTTATCAAGAATCACCCTACAACTCAAATCCTTGTGATTTGTTATAAGTGGAAACATCCCATCACTGCAGGCATCATTTTGAACCAGATCTTCATTGATATGACAAAAAACATGAAAATGGGATTTGGTTTCAGAGGCATAATGAGTATTTGGGCCCGGCCTCCCTTTGCCTACTTGACGAATTATCCTTTCGGGTTCCTCATCGATATTATATGTCACCCAACGACCAGCACCAGTATCCTCGATGATATTATCCGCTGCTCGTTCTACACCACCCCTGGTTCGTATACGGCACCTATTGTTTTGGAGGCGTTCCTCCAGCTGGTCGAATGATTTGTGAGCATTCTTAATCGAGTTATGACGGCGTTCCTGATCGAATTTCTCTTTGGTCGAGTTCCAAACCCATATAATGCGGTATCCTTCGGCCGATGGAAGGGGAGATTCAGCAACTCGCCACTTTTCAATCTTTTTATGCTTATGAGTGGACCGAGATTTTTCTTTCTCCCATTCTTCTTGCCATTGGATCTTATGGGTTATGAGATAATCTCTAAAGTCCTGTTCTTCTTTTCTAATAGCAGGTACCACCGTTATGAAGAAACCACCATTTCCGGAAATATGCTTCATCGTTTCGGACACACAAAGCTTACTATCTGCAACATAGATGAAGTCCTTTCGTCCTAAAAGATTACAGAGTGTGTCCCACGTTTTAACATGTGTTGTATCATCTGTTGTGTTCCCATCACAAGCGTTGTAATGCAAAGGTATGGCTCCATCAGCGGTCACTGTAAGTATCCACAATATTTGCTTCAGGTCAGGCCTATGATCTTTATTGAAACCATTCGTTATGACCAAGGTTTTCTTTCCATGCTTGGGATCTCCATTTGCATCTTTGTATTTCCCTGTAAACGTAATGGTGGTAGAGTCGTTATGTAATTGGTCCACATTAATGCCAAATTCTCTAATCGCTTGGAGAACGATATTCGTTTGGAGCGATGCTCTGTCCGCACAGAATAATTTATCGAGAGCCCGTCCAATTCGATCATCATTCAGGTATTCGATCTGATCGTTTTCTATCGGTAGTAACTGTGGTGAAAATTCTGCGGCCCACTCTCTGAGTTCGTACATTGGCTCTCGCCCATCTATGAGATTCATTATCATGAGGAGGAGACATTTGTATGGTTCAATTTTATGGCTTTTATCATTACAGCTGATTGCATATTTCAAAAGGTTAGAGAGTTTCAGCCGCTCAAGAAAGTGATCTATAATTGGCAGTGCTCCAAACTGCTTTGACTGTAGTTTGAATTCATCATTGATGCTATTCATGATCATGCAAGCGGCCGACAACTATATACATGTTGCGTGTATATGGACACATAATGAGACTATTTATTGTTATTTTCCATTTGCCACCAAACACACCTCGAAAGATACGGAATAAGTTTCCACAGAAGTTATATGGCCAAGCAGTTAGCTCCTGGGGAGGAAAATACAACTACAGGAAGACCGGTTTTCTTGAGTCGATCCCTCATTGTAAATTATATCGAGGTATAATTCTTGTTCGATATGAAGATCTTGATTCTGTAATGAATTTTTTAAAAGGGTGGGATGCAATTATTCAAAGAAGAGAAATTATTCCACTTGATGAGGACATTAAAGAACTATCCAGTAGTGAAAAATAGTCGATCATTATACAAGGTTATATAAATCGAGTTTTAGCATTCTCAGATGTGCGGAAAATACGTGAAGTCCGTTTCACGATTCTACTTCATGGAAGAATATCCATATCATTTCAGATACTACTTATCATTTCAAGAAAATCTCTGGAACTTATTATTCTGATCTCTTCCACTTCCTTCATTACCAGAAGGTCCTGATCACCAGATATGATATAATCCACTTCAGAAGCGATTGCACATTCCAGTATCTT
>CAZTAW010000403.1:0-2521 GCA_964611705.1 uncultured Bacteroidales bacterium | reverse complement strand
ATCTCGGCTCGATTTATAGGAAAAGCATGAGGGAAATCTACAATTCAGAAAAAATGAAAAAATTTAGAATGGCATCGGTTCTCGGCCTTAACGACAACTGCGTGAAGTGCTCGGCATGGGCCTGCGGCAAGTGTCCTGTGATAAAAAGATTCATAAAAAAGAAGCTCGGTATGGGCAAGTAAGGTGAATAAATGAAGAAAAGGACGATTAAGGAATTTCTCAGGGTAAAAGAAAAGGAGCTTTCGCCATCCACCATGAAAATGTATAGGTGGACGGTGGAAAACGTATACGACCCGGACCCGGAAAAGGTAAGCCGGGCCGTGTTTTCATACCTTGAGGAGGGCAAGTATGCTCAGGCAAGGCAGTGTTCAGTGATAATAAGAAACATTTACAACTTTCTCGGTGACGACCCCAGGCAAATATACCTTCCCAGAAAAAAAGACAACGAAATTAAATCGGTTGATATGAAAACCGTTGAGAAAATAGCAAAGGACGAATCAATCCCGCTGGAATACAGGGCCCTTGTTTTTTTCATGGCTAATTCCGGTCTGAGGATAAGCGAGGCAATGGAACTGAAGGTCGGCGACCTGGATTTCAAGAAATGCGAGGGGAAAGTGATATCCAAGGGGAAGAAAAAGGGTGAAAAGAGAGACGATTTCGTGTTTCACAACAAGACTTTTCCTATTTTGAAGAAACTTTCCGAAAAAAAAGATTTGAACGATTCTTTGTTTGGCTTAAAGGATTATAACGTGGTGTGGAGGTTCTTTAATAAGAATTTTACCTTTACCCCCCACCAATTAAGGCATACCTTCTGTACTTACTACTCAAAATGGCTTTCTCCATACAAACTTCAGCGTCTGGCAAGGCATAAGTCATTCAACACCACAAAAAGGTATATCGACACGGACCTTGAGGACGCCAAGACAAGTTTCAGGGAAATATCAAAAAAAGAATGAGCCTTGAAGCGACATTATTCACTTTTCTGGATATCAGATAGTTTTTTCAGCCATTTCTTTCCGGACTTTCTGTCAGGCGGAGGTATTCCGGGGCAGACCGTGAGGGAATGTCCGCATCTTGGACATACTGACTGCCTAATATCCCACGGACATTTATGTCTATCATCAATAAATACCCGTTTAGCTCCGCAATGGGAACAATCCTGGTATCTCCATTTCTTGCACACATTTAACCGCCTTTTCCGATTATGAGGTTTCTTATAAAAACGTAAGACAGGAACAGGGTTATAAGGAAGAACCCGAGTATGAGCCAGCTCAGAAGCCCCTCCGCTGTGAATGTAAAAAGGTTTTCAAATAAAAGACTGAAACCGCCCATAAGCCCTTCCGTTGCCAGCCAGTTGTGCATTTGGTGGGCCCCGACCATAAAGCTTGCCGGAACGGCCGTAAATGTAATCAGGTTGAGTTTCATGTCGCCCCAGTAAATCAACACGAAGAAGGACCGGAATACGATTGCCGATATTATGAAGACCATGTTTGCGGCCTGGTTCACGTGAAACAGGGCAAACGACACGGAGGATATAATTATTATGAGCGTCATTTTTATGTATTTGTTTTTTAGCGGTTCTATGTGTTTGCCCAGGGCCGAAAGAAGCATCCACGTTATTATGGGCACGGTAAGCAGCCAAAACGCCTCCTCAATAAATCCGGCCATGAACACGTTAAGGAACCAATACCAGAAATTTGTCATTCCTTCCGCGGATACGGAGAAAATGCTTGAAACCCCCATCGAAAACCCGCCGATAGAACCGAGTATCAAAAACACGCCCGCACCGAGAAGGTAACCGAATGCCGAGGCTTCCATGCTGTCAACGGTGTAGTCCTTTATGTTCACGGAGCCCCACATGTTCACTATTGTGGAAACCTCCACCGTCATGGTGAAGGTAAAAAGAATCACAAAGACCATGGCACTCGCAAAAGATATGCCCGCTACGGCCATATAAGGAAGCCCGATTACGGATATGAGCGACAGAAGGAGCCAGTAAGGACTGGTCCCTCTCTTTTTGTTGGTGTATTTGAAAAATTCCCCCACATCATTCACCATTTTTGTCTTTGTAGGGTCTTTCCGCATCCCCGTATGCGGCCTTTTCCATGCCTTTCTCTATTTTCTCAAAGAAAGAATAGGGTATACCAAGAAACTTTATTTTTGCTTGCTTTTCCGTAAATGTCACCTCCTCGTGTTTGCGGTATCGCTCTTCATTTTTTAAACCGGCCACACAATTTCCTCCTTTACCTTATGCTGCAAATACAAGCATCGGGGTTCATTAAATCACCGGGCACGTATGTGCACACCCCTTCGTTGCACGCTCCCTGCACGCATGTCTCCTCGCCCGGAGGCACCGTGTCACAGGGCATTCCCTGGTATGGGCCAGGTTCTCCTTCCGAACCGTCATCCGTATCGGAATCATCACCGCAAAGTTCAACGTCAAGCCCGACCGTGTCGGACTGGGCCCATCTGTCGCCCATAAGGCATACGGCCTTGAAGTCCGCGTGGCCCGTGGCGTGTA
>CAZTAW010000402.1:0-2526 GCA_964611705.1 uncultured Bacteroidales bacterium | reverse complement strand
CAGGGAAAAAACCCGTGTGCCTGTAGTATTCTTCTTCGTTTTCATCAAGAAACACCTGTGTGGGTATAGCCTTAATGCCGTATTTATCAGCATATGGTTTTCCTTCGGGAGTCCATACATCATAAAAAACCACTTTTACCTGATCAGGATACTTTTCTTCGATAGATTGCATAATAGGTTGCATCTTTTGGCAAGGGATGCATCTTACCGAACCCAGTTCGATGAAAGTTACCTTGTGTTTTTCTTTTGTTGCTTCTTGTTTAACGGATTTGTTCTTGTTATTCTCTTTTTTAGTAGTTTGATTACAAGCCATTTCCGACATACCAAACAGAACAGCAAGAAGAAACAGCAGTGATTTTAAAAATATTTTTTTCATAATTGATGTTTTATTAAGTTGATTCGTAATTGTTTTTTATTTTGATTTCATTGCTTCAAAAATCTCGTTCCGAACTTTTTCCAATTCAGGTATCTCTTTTGATGCCACCTTTTTACCATTAACATAAGCAGATGGAATTTTCCGGATTTTACCGGTTTCCTTTTTGAAACCGTCAGTTGGGTTTCCTGTCATGGGTTCGCCGGCATAGTATATATCAAGTTTAAGCTGATCAGGAAATTCGGATAAAAAAGACTGAAACATTTCCATAACCGCTTTGCATTTTTTTGTTGGAGGCGAAGCCACCAGTATTTCTATACGCACCAATGGTTTTTGTTCACTCATAATATTTATGCATTGATTTGTTTTATAAGATGAACCAGTCCGTTTATTATATCATCATGCAGTTTCGATTTTTCAATAATTTTTGTTGCCTGTGTCAAAGTCTTATTATTCAATTCATTTACTATTTTTTGCATCTTTTTATGATCGGGCATTAAAAAGTCGCCCGTTACGTTTGCCGACTGAATTTTGTTTTGAAACACCTGGCATTTTAAGGTAATGACCCCGCTTGCTGTTTTCGTGGATAAAACCGTTGTATGCGGCTTACTCGCAGTAAATGTCCATTCGGATTTCGAATATTTTTCTTTAAATAATTGATCCGCCAATTTCTTTTCTTTTTCTGTAAGTTCCTGCTCTAAAAATGTAATATTCAAATTTTCGGCAAAGCTGGTTATAAAATCATTTTTAACTTGCTTAATATCAGGCATATCGGCCACATCCGATAAATTAATTACTCTTTCTTTTACTGATTTAAATCCTTTATCGGTAAATTTTAAATCCGAAGGTTTCAGGGCGTATTGCATTTTATCCAGATCGGCATTTACCAGGAGGCTGCCGCTATGAGCAAAGGCAGAATACCAATCGATTTGGGCCGATCCATAAATCTTTTTGTTGTTTAATGTAATATCATTAACAGGTGACAACCTGGCCTGAATGCTATACTTATTGCAAAGTTTAACAATTACATTTCCAAATAGCCGGTACAATTCATCGGTATGATTTAAACCGAATGATGATAAAAAATCAGCTTTATTAAAGCATGCAGTATAGCAGAAGGATCCGAAATCCTGGTAAACGGCACCGCCTGAATTTAAACGGCGAACAATTTTCAAGTTGTTTTTTTGACAGTAATCCACATCAACATCCTCTTCCGGAACCTGGTAATAGCCTATCCATACCGATGGCTCTGTTTGCCTGATTCGCAGTGTTGGCATTTTGTATTCCTCATCGGTAAGGCGTAAAATTGCTTCTTCCACTGCAAAATGCATCCGGGGTTCGGAAATCTCATCTTTAAGCAATCGCCATGTTTGTTTAGCTGCCATAGTAAGGGCATTTATCTGAATGACATTCTTTTAGCTTATCTTTAAAGTCGCATTGAATCTCTAAACCGGGAAGATCAAATTTTAAATCGTTCTGTGCAATATCCCAAACCGATAAAATACCTGCATAGGTACTGAATTTGCAGCATCGTGGACCCCCCAGCTCATTGAGTTTGAGCAAAGCATCAGCAGTTGCCTTTATCGTTAAATTACGTTCTGTGTTTTTCAGGTAATTTGAACCCGTTAGTATAGCCATTGAAATGCCTGCCGATACACATGCACCACATGTGCCCATGCTTCCGCAACCACCATAAGGTATTTTATTCCCGCGCTTAATGGAAGCTTTGATTTTACCGTTGGAAATTTCCACTTTTTCAAGATTTCTTAATGCTGCCAATAGAACGGGTGCAACCAGTTCGTGATGCTCAATTCCATACTGGTTAAAAGACGGATGCTTCATGATAAGATTTGCCATAGCGACAGGATCTTCCGATTTTGAATTCAGGCAAACCCTTTCAATGATTTCGGTTTGATCAGCCAGGCGGCAATCTTCACACTGAAAATGCATATTGGGACAAATGTATTCCGTTTCCTCAACAGTTCCACAAAAGGAACAAGTTGCTTCAAGCCTTTTCTCAACCAGTTTTTTATTACATATCGGACATGTAAACATATTGTGTAATAAACGTTTTATTTACCATTCATTGAATTTGCGGGTTATATTTCTTTTATGTGATCAATAATTTCATTGATCTTCTCATCCCTGAGCGG
>CAZTAW010000401.1:0-2536 GCA_964611705.1 uncultured Bacteroidales bacterium | reverse complement strand
GACTCCGAATGGCATGGATAATTTCTGCTGTGGCGTGGGAGCAGGCCAGCTTGCAATGAGTGAATACAACGAAAGAAGAATGAAAATAGGTGGCTTAAAAGCCGAGCAAATCAAAAAAACCGGCGCAAAAATCGTGGTTACCCCCTGCCATAATTGCGTTGACCAGTTGTTGCAGATCAATGCCGCCTATAAATTAAATATTCAGATCAAAACCCTTGCAGAAGTTGTTGCAGATGCCATTGTTCTCGAAAATGAAAAAAATTAATAAAAAGCAGTTTTATTATGAGTAAAATGATATACCTCGACAATTCGGCTACTTCTTATCCCAAACCGAATGAAGTTTATGAATTTATGGATCAATTCTATCGTAATCATGGCGTAAGCCCCGGTCGTTCCGGTTTTGATGCTGCCATTGAAACGGAAGAAGTGGTGATGAACACCCGAAAAACACTGATGGAGTTATTCAATGGGGATGGTGATCCTGACAGACTAACATTTAGCTATAATGCCAGCGATTCATTGAATATGATTTTACAGGGACTGGCTAATAAAGGAGATCATGTTATTACAACAACACTGGAACATAACTCCGTACTCAGGCCACTGTATCACCTTACCATGGATGGAATTATTGAAACCACCCATATTCCCTTTGATGAGGATGGTTATGTACATCCCGATGATTTCAGAAAAGCCATCAAGAAAAACACCAAAATGGTTGTTGTAAACCATAGTTCTAATGTAATCGGAACTGTACAACCAATAAAAGAAATAGGTGCCATTTGCAAAAAAGAAGGCATACTGTTTATTGTAGATGGAAGCCAGAGCGCGGGGGCGGTAGCTGTTGATATGCAGGAGATGGGAATTGATGCTTTTGTTTTTACGGGACATAAATGCCTGATGGGACCCACCGGAATAGGAGGCTCTTATATAATGAAAGATGTTCCTGTGCGGGGAACGCGATTTGGTGGAACCGGTGTTCGTTCAGCAGTAAAAACCCATCTTAAAGAATTTCCTTACCGCATGGAATGCGGTACATTGAACCTGGTTGGTGTTGCCGGTATATATCGTGGCACAAAATGGGTTATGGAACAAGGGATAGAAAATCTCCATAAAAAAGAAATGGCCCTTTGGGAAAAGCTCAGAAAGGGAATTCAGGAAATAGAAAATGTAACTACCTATTGTGCGAAAAATATCAAAGACAGGAATCCTGTATTAAGCACAAATGTCAAAGATTTTGATTCCGGTGATGTAGGCACCCTGCTTGATGTGGATTACAATATTGCTATTCGTACAGGTTTGCAATGTGCACCGCTGGTTCATGTTGGAATTGGCACAGATAAAATACACGGAACGGTCAGGTTCAGCGTTGGCCCTTTTAATACGGAAGAAGATATTGATAATGCTATTGCGGCAATGAAAGAGATTGCTGATATCAAACGTTAAGATTTTTCTGTTTTTTGGAAAATTTCGTATATTTCTGTCAAAAACCAGATTATCATGGGATTTATTAATGAATTCAAAACATTTATCAAAAAAGGCAGCGTAATGGATATGGCGATAGGTATTGTTATTGGTGCTGCTTTTGGTAAGATTGTAAGTTCACTTGTAAATGATATTATTTCACCTCCCCTGGGTTATTTGATACATGACGGACAATTTACCCGTTTAAGGGTTATTTTAAAAGAAGCCGTTACAAATGATAACGGAGAAATCATCAGAAATGCAGTAGCCGTAAACTATGGTACTTTTATTCAGGTAATCCTTAACTTTTTAATCATTGCTTTTGTGTTATTTTGGGTTGTTAAAGGCATGAACAGTTTAAAGAAAAAAGAAGAAGCAAAACCAACCCCTCCGCCTGCGCCCACAAAAGAAGAAAAACTGCTTGAGGAGATCAGGGATTTGCTTAAAAACAAAGAATAATGAAACGTAAAATTTGGAAAACAAGCTGTGTAATAATGACAGTAGTATTATGCTTCATTACACAATTATCATTTTCCCAAAACGATCAAAATATTGATACCTTAAGATCAGAAATTGCATTGTTTAAGAAAGAACTCAAAAAACTTGAGAAAGCCGGATATGAAATTCTACCACAGGATCAATGGCATAGTTATTTTCACAGATATTTTACAAACAGGTATGGTTATGTAAATAAAGGTGAGGACATGCAGCAGATTGATGATACTGTGAAAGTTGAAAGAAAACAAGACTACCTTCTTGGTGTTGCTCCGTCGGGGAGTAAACCCGAAGAGGTAGATATACCGGTTAATTTTGTTTTATCAGCTTCGGTACCGTCTTTTAAAATCTTATGTTTGATTTTTAATGATCATGAAGAGGCAATAAAATATCAATCTGATCTGGAAAAGATACATGGTTTTATTTATTCTTCCAAAGGATACAAACAACCCAATGATTACTTTATCAGGGAAAATAAAGCGTATTTTGTAATTACACATTCATCCTCATTATCGGGGGAAATAGAAAAAGTAATAGAGTGTTTGGAATAACAAACCTAACTTGATTATCTATAGGA
>CAZTAW010000400.1:0-2563 GCA_964611705.1 uncultured Bacteroidales bacterium | reverse complement strand
TTGCATCCGCGTCATCCGCGAGCTATTTTTTTAGCACGCGGATAAAACTGATCTCCGAACGCTGATTTACGCTGATTTTTTAAATATTTTTTTATCCGTGTAAATCCGCGCTGCTTGCATCCGCGGCATCAGCGTTCCATCTCTTATTGGCACGCGGATAAAACTGATCTCCGAACGCTGATTTTCGCTGATTTTTAATTAAAATTTTATCCGTCCTAATCCGCGCTGCTTGCATCCGCGGCATCCGCGTTCCATTCTTATTAGAACACAGGTTTTGATTATGATTTAACATACTTTTGAAGCACTGCCAGCAAATTCTCTCTTTTAGTCGGTTTTGGTAAATACCCATCGAAGCCGGCAGCCATAAGACGTTGTTCATCGCCGGTTTGAGCATAAGCAGTAGTGGCTATAATGGGCAGCTCCGGGCGAAATTCACGGATGCGTTTTGTGGCTTCCAGTCCGTTCATTACCGGCATCTTAATATCCATCAACACCAGCGTAATACCTGGATGTTGTTTGCAGAATGCTACGGCTTCTTCTCCATTTTTGGCCAGCAGGTAATCGAATCCCGCCTTTTTCAAAACCACTTCCAGGTACATCGCGCACGATTCTTCATCCTCGGCTATAAGTACTAAGGGCTTCCCTTCAACAGCGGCATTTTTTTCCTCTTCCGGTGGCGCTTTCTCTTCAAGCTGCTCTTCTTTGTAAGGAACCGTAAATGCGAAGGTAGAACCTTTACCTTGTTCGGAAGTGGCCGAAATAGCGCCGCCAAGCAGTTTAACCAACCCGTTTGCGATAGAAAGCCCAAGCCCGCTACCTTCATGAGCACGCGTGTCCAAGGTGTTTTCCTGGGTGAACATGTTGAAAATAGCATCACGCTTTCCGGGGGCTATCCCTTTACCGGTGTCCTGAACAAAAAATTCAATAAAGCCTTCCTTGACCTCGTAACCGCAGCGTATGCTTCCCTTTGTCGTAAATTTAAGGGCATTATCTAACAGAATATTGAGTATTCTTTTGATTAATTCGGGGTCGGAGTCGAGGGTTAAATCATGGTCATCTTGATAATCAGCTTCAAAACCGATCTTTTTACCGTCGCATAACTGTTTTGTCTCTTCAATAGCCTCTTCAAAGAATGGCTGCAGGAGAAATTCCTTTTTTTGCACTTCCATCGTACCCGAAACAATCTGCGCCATATCCATATAATCCGTTACGGTATTCATGAGGCGGTTACTCGAATGTTGCACATAAGCCAACATTTCCTCTTTATCTTCCGGGGAAGGATCCGTTTCCGATAAAAGCGTTCCAAAACCCAGTATCCCGTTAAGCGGTGTCCTGATCTCGTGTGAAATGTTATTGATAAAAGCCGTTTTCAACTTGTCGCTCTCTTCAGCTTTTTCTTTGGTGGCAACCAATTCTTCAACCATCTTTTTCCTTTCTGTAATGTCCTCTCTTACGGCTATAAAGTTTGTAATAGTTCCTTCACTGTTTACAACCGGTGTGATGACGGCCTTATCCCAGTACAATTCCCCGTTTTTTTTCTTATTCAAAAACTCTCCTTTCCAGTTCTTGCCCGAAAGGACGGTATCCCAAAGCTCCTGATAGAATGCTGTGGAATGATGTCCTGATTTTAAAATATTGGATTTTTTGCCTTTTATTTCTTCAAGACTGTAACCGCTTAGTTCTTTGAAGAATGGATTTACATATTCAATAAGGCCTTCCTTGTTGGTTATCACTACCGAGACGGAAACTTGTTCAATAGCCCTGGAGAGCTTATTGGCCTTTTCTTTGCTGCGTTGCCAGTCAATAAATACGCTTAATTCATGAGCCGCCAATTCTAATATTTCAATGGCCGATTGGTCATAAACATCGGGATTATCGTAATTTTGAACCACAACAGTCCCCAACATTTTGCCGTCCACTTTTAGGGGAGCGCCGAGCCAGGCTTCCGGAATGGTACCGTGTATCTCAATTATTCCTTCTTCATGCAAGCTTAAGATTTCATTCTTTCGCAAAAGTACCGGACGGTTTTGTTTGATGACATAGCCGGTGAGTGATTTTTTAACAGGCCGTACCGGTATTTCATCTTTTTCATCTCTTTCCACATTGGCGCTCAACATCCCGGTTTCTTCATCATAGAGTGCAATCACAAGGTTTTTTGCGTCAATAAGGCTGTTCAGTTCTTTTTTAATGGAATCAAACAGTTCGTTTAGGTTTCTTGCGGTAGTTTTTGCCTGTGCAATGTTGTATTGCATTTGTTTTATCTTTTCTGCCCGTTTGCGCTCGGTAATATCCTGCAAAATGCAATGTGTTTGTTTAAACTCCCCTTTTAAACCATATCCTATTCTGCCAACAAAAGCGATAACTAAAACAGAACCATTTTTATGCACCATTTCATACTCACTTTGCGTTTTGCCCTGTGCTTTAAAAAGTAGAAATCTGTCTTTTACAAGTTTTTTGTATTTTGGTGTCATAAATTCGCCAAGCCCCTTGCCAATAACTTCTTCGCGTTCGTAACCCAGGGTGTCGAGCCACTGTTGGTTTACCTCAATAATATTTCCATCAA
>CAZTAW010000399.1:0-2566 GCA_964611705.1 uncultured Bacteroidales bacterium | reverse complement strand
ATCCAGCCCCCTCCTGTACTAAAAAGGCCAATGTCATTCCGACTTGAGCGGTCAAGCGCAGCGAGACTGCGAGAGGAGGAATCTGTGGGCGTCTCGCAATTTTTATGCAAAAGATTTTAATATCTTTCCGACTGGCGCAGTCAAGCGCGAGACTGCAGAAGGAGGAATCTCCGGGCTTTTTGCAGGCTGGTAACCTCTCCCCCTGGTCACTCTCCTAAAGGCTGGAAAGCTTTGATTAAAATATGTTAAAGTATTTGGCTATTGTGTTCTGATTTATGGTTGATCTTATTGCATAATGCAATGACTAAGGATCTGTTAAAAAAAATTTTAGATCAATTCAAAACTGCGGGTAACTCTGAAGAATTTATCGTGAATCGTTTTTCTAAGGGTTTCCCTTTCAGGATAATCTTTCTGAAGAAACTCAATTGTTGATTTATCTTCTACCTTATCAATTAAATCAGGGTCTGATGCAAGCTGTTTAATAAAATCAAATGTAAGCCCGATATTTGTATTTATTGTTTCTTTATTAGTCATTTTTTTCTTTGTTTGCTAAATTTGTTTCTATAGAATTCCCACCTGTCTTTTAAATCTTGTTCTGCATAGGAAAGGGCCATTTCCAAAGTTTCAAATTCAATTACTTGCTTTTCCTTTTCACCATCGGGCAAGAATACATCCCTGTGAAAAAAACCATGTGCACAATCGTATCTCACAATTGCCTGCCATCTATCATTGATTCATATTGAACAACAATATCTGTAACCTTTCCCTTTTCGACGGTTATTTTAACCCTTAAACGGTTTTTGCTGTTTTTATCTAAATATTTCAAAAACTCTTTATGACCCACAATGCTATTATTTTTGTTACAAATTTACTACAATTTTTTCTTAATTTCAAATCCAAAAGATTCCTCAACCTCTCGCTGCCGGCTTTTGTGGTATTTCGCAAACGATTCAATGGCGGGAGGTTTACGGAATGACAGGGTGTTTTTTTGAGAGTGGGAGTCTTTGGGCTTTTTGCAGGCTGGTAATTTCTCGCCTAACCATGACCCCATCCCCCAACCCCTTCCCCGGAGCGGGGAAGAGGAGCAGCTTGATTCAAATATGTATAAATATTTGACTTTAATGTTCTGATTGATGATTGTTTCTTGGAAACTTTATCGAATTATCAAAAAGATGGATCAGAACCTGCATCCCCCCATTTGGGGGGATTACAGGGGGGTAAAAGATTTCCCGATTTAAGATTTCCCTATTGTATGAATTATATTTATCCCGCAGGATTATTTTTTTTTTCAAATTTCCTGATGGCATAGCTGGCCACGTAGTAGCTTATCAGAATAAAAACCGGCCAGCTCAGTAACCATAATATTTCTTGTATATACATAATTTCAGTTTTTTTTTGATTAATAAGAATGCCCTTCTTCATCACTCATCTCTTCCGCGTTGATCTTCTTTTTGTTTATCGCACTCCAGGCATACCAGATATAAGCGATCACAAATGGCACCAGCAGCGAAACATAACTCATGGCCGTTAAAGTGTAATGGCTCGATGAGGCATTTTCTATGGTCAGGCTGCTTTGAAGATTTGTATATGAAGGATAAAAAGCCGTATTGTTATATCCTGCGATCAGGAATAAAGCAAAAACAGTTAATATCGCACCAATGCCCGCAAACCAGATTCCTTTCGACCATGAAGTCAGCAAGGTTTTGAAAATCCCGAAAAGTACCGAAACCACCCCCAAAAGGAAAATGATCAGTACAACAGGCATTTCAATCAGGTTATGCAGGTATTTATATGATTCGAGCGATACAAACCCGTTTTCCGGATCATAGGCAAATCCTTTTCTAAGCAGGATATTTACCAGGAAGAACAAAAAGAAAACCAGGAAAGGAATGGCATTGTTCCACAGCTTTTTTCCGGCTTTTGCAAAGATGGCTTTGTCTTCAATGGTATTCATGATATAAAGTATACCCAGTGAACGTGCCAGGAAGAAAACGGCAAGGCCCAGCGACAAGTTGATATAAGTAGCATATCGTCCGAAATCAAATGCCAGCTCCAGTCCCCGGTAGGGCGATCCCCATTTTACGCTGTTCATTTCATTGATGCTGAAATCGCTGCCGGTAAAAAAGGTAGCAACGGCAGTTCCGATCAGAATTGTTCCCAGCAATCCGTTGAGGAATAAAAACATTTCAAAGGTTTTTGTCCCGAAAATATTATTGGGTTTGGAACGAAATTCATAAGCAATAGCCTGTATTACGAAGGCAAACAAAATGAGTATCCAAACCCAGTAGGCGCCGCCGAAGCTGCTGGCGTAAAAAAGCGGAAAAGAGGCAAAAAAGGCTCCGCCAAATGTAACCAGGGTTGTGAAGGTAAATTCCCATTTACGGCCAAGGGCATTTACTACCATTTTTCTTTGCATCTCGGTTTTGCCGAGTGTATAGATCAGGGTTTGTCCTCCCTGTACAAACATCAGAAATACCAGGATAGCTGCAAGTAGTGATACAATGGTCCACCAGTATTGTTGCAAAGCTAAATGTGATAAGTTTTCAAACATTTTATTTTCCTCCGT
>CAZTAW010000398.1:0-2585 GCA_964611705.1 uncultured Bacteroidales bacterium | reverse complement strand
TATCCCGTCGACTCGCACCTCAACGACGGCTTTCGATTCGTCCAGGACTAACATTTACACTTTTGTTCTTTTATACTTTTACACTTTATAAGCTGCGGAGCAGCTTCGCGCGAAAATTTTAAAAATGAGAAAGATCATACAATGTCCCGTCATTCCATTTGTTGGGTTGCCAGGTTCTTACATGTATAGTGGGTTTTATGGGATCATTAAGATCTACGACCAGAAAAAGATATCCTTTGTCTCCGTAATTAGACGAATAATAGTTCTGTTTTATCTGTACGCCATAAATGTTTCCTCCTGCACCACCCCTTTGTACCGTGCTTTCTTCAAAAGTAATGTTAATGTATTCCTTTGTTTCAAAGCAATTCCGCAAATGTTTCAGATAAGTTTCCTTGTCGTATTTGTTTAACTTTACGATTTTATTGTCTTTAAACCGGGTTTCAACGCCTTCTTTTACCTTAACTACGTAACCTACAATTATCAGCGCATCATCGGCAAAAATGGAGTCAATGTAATTGATGCGTTCAAGCGCATAGGCCGTTTTAAAATGTTCGAGGAAATTGATGAGCAAAAGCCTGTCAACTTCCGGCCAGGTATTATTGCTCATAATGCTTTGCAAAGCTGCTTCCGATAAGCCAAACGACAAACTTTCTATTTTTTTGTTTTCATCAAAATGAAATATTACATCTTCGATAAATTCTTTATAGTTTTTTTCAAAACGGAATGAGATATGCAATGAGCGGTAGGTATATTTATTGTTGATTTTGTATACTGCTGTTTCCGGAAAATATCCGACTACTTTCGCATTACCGTAATTTATCAGTTTGGTAAACATAGTATACCCGCCCGGGGTAAAATAATTTTTTACATCATCATAGTTTTTTTCTTTTATTGCTTTTATAATATTTGAAATAATGTGATTAAACTCTTCGCTGTTAGCCACTTTTGTAATTTTGTTCCAGGTTTTGGCAGCGTTAATATCTTTATTTCCGGTGTTTTTTAGATAAACATGATAGTTTCTTGCCGGAAAAATCAAAGTTGTATCGTTTTCAATATATTTCATGGCTGCTTTAATATCCGGATCGTAATTGGCCTGGTTCTCATATTTGTATTCCACCCTTATTTTCACATGATTTTTATCGAAAGCATTGATGCTGCCAAACTCAAGATACCCAAGGCCGTTTTTTGCGCTTATTAGCGAGCTGTAGCCTCTTCCATCCCAGTAATCGTAATCAATATTCAATACAGCTTTGTTGTTATGTTTAATGGCAAGCAATACGGTTTTGCTGTTTTCTTCTGCAATAATGTCTTTCACCTGAAATGTTATTTTTGAGAATATCTCGTTCATTTTGGCGTGTATCCACGAAAACAACAGCTTGCTATTTCCATCTGTATTGGCAATTGTTATTTCGTTAAAATCAGGGTGGCTTCTCAACAGGGCCATGCTCCAGCAGTAATACCGCAATGCATCACCAATGCGGTTTTCTTCTTCGGCTTTTTTGCCATCACTCACAAAAGAGTATATCTTTTTTTTGCGTTGTAAAAAAATGGTATCCAATTCCGATCTTCGCATATAAGTAAAAACCTTGGCGTTGGGCGCATCACTGATTATTATCCGCCTGGTGTTTTTTAGTGTAGTTGTGTTGCTGTATGTATTGATAACTGATACCAGGTCTTCTTGAAAGCCGTTCTGGTTTTCTTCTCTTTTCCAATCAAAATTGCTTTCAACAGTGATTGATATTTGATTAACCAGGTCGGCAAAGGCTTCTTTTTTAGCTTTCTCAAGTGTAATTCCCCTGCCTTCTCCCCATAGATAAACCGATGGGTTGTTTTTAATGTGTTCAACACGATCATAAATATCCTGTTGGTTTTGTGAAAAGCAAAACAATGCTGCAAAAAGCAGCGGAAATGCCAGTATTTTTTTTGATGCCATAGCGGAGTATTTTGTCCTTCAAAATTAAAAATATTAATTGGAATAGCGTTGGAATGTGTATTTTTTTACTTGTTTAAAAAACTATTTTGTTCTCTTTAAAAAATAAATAACCTACATGGCAATCCAAACCAACAAAATACAGGCCCTCTTTTTTGTTGTAATAACTTTTTGTGAAGAAGTTGCACACCTCAAAACAAATGGTGTTATTACATAACATACTAAATAACAACAAGATAGAAACTAATACATTTATCATGGCTTTGTAATTGTTTGATCATATAATGAAAACCAGGACAACGAATCTATGAAATTTCTTTGCATTTTTTGTAAGATTCAGTTTATAATATGCCGGGTATTTCTCAACTTTTCTCCGGGGTTCCCGATCCGATAAGTATCGGATGCCCGAATCAGGTGGTAAAACCCCAAGCCAATTCGTGAAATCGTGAACTCGTGAATTCGTGAACTCTGGCAATCGTGAATTCAAAATCCGTTCAAATCCGTCGCATCAGTGTTATTCGTGTGCCATTAAAGAATAGAACACTGATGACACGGATTATACGGATAATCGCAGATAGATTTTGGTTTTCGTGCAAGCTGTAAAAACAATTTTAGTTTTTTGTTCTGATTATGATAATTTTATGTGGGATTTATC
>CAZTAW010000397.1:0-2601 GCA_964611705.1 uncultured Bacteroidales bacterium | reverse complement strand
GACGCGGATGCAAGCAGCGCGGATAAAAAAGAGAAGTTGTTTTTTCGGAAGTGATTTCTATTCCGGATTTTCTCTGTCCTTTATTTTCTTCAGTGTTTGTAGCTTGAGTTCTTTCAGGTTGTTGATTTTTTCTTCGCTGCTAATGGTGGGATTCTTTAATGCTTTGTCGAGTAATTGAGAATGCTTTTCGTAATTGGTGCAGACCCTGCACATGGATTTGTGAACCGACAACTGCATCTTTTCCTTAAGGCTCAGCCCGAAATAAATTTTTTTCTCGATCAGCTCAGTGGCTTTCAAACACGACAAAAACATGTAATGCATCAACTTTTTCATCTCTCACTTAATTTTTAAACCAGTTTTTATCCACGCAATCTCTCAGGTTCAGTTTTGCCCTGTGCATGATCTGCCAGAAATTAGTAGCTGTGATCTGCAGTTCCTGACAAATTTTATCGCTACTGGTGTTCATCAGGTATTTAAATTTAACGCATAGGTTCCATTTTTCAGGCAGGGCATCAAGGCATTTTTTCAGGATGACTTGAAAATCAGGGTCATCTAACAAATGTTCCTCCGTATCCCATGTTTGGGGCCTTTCAGCTTTTATCCATTCTCCCTTTTCATTAAAAAAATTCTCCAGAGTATCCATTTCATTCGGTGTGGTTTTGCGGCCTTTTTTCCGGTAAACTTCAATGATCTTGTAGTTCAATATCGAATACAGCCAGGTTTTGGGTGTACTTTCTCCTTTAAAACTATGGAGTTTTTCATGGGCAGTGAGAAAGGTGTCTTGAACGATATCCCTGGCCTGCTCTTCATCAGATAGTTTGTAAGTTGCCCATTTGAGCATATCTTCCAAATAGGAGTCAACCCATTCTGTTATTTGACTATTTTGATCGCTCATGTCTGTTGTAAAAATAGTTTACAGTACAATAATACCAAAAATATTTCTCACAATCTGGTTCTGCTTCAATCATTTAAAAAAAACTTATAAAAATATTGTCAGGAATGTAAAATGTCTCCTACTGTTCATCTGAAATCAACATTAAACAAAAAAACAATATTATGAAAAATACAAAAAAAACAATCGTGGGTGGAAGTTTAATTGCCGGAGCACTTATGGCAACATCTGCTGTAAATGCTTCAGAAAGCAATTTATTCTCTTACAATGATCTGGGTACTGGCTCAGAAATCCGGGCTAATTTGCTTGATCAGGATGGTTCAGACTTCAGAACTTACCTGATGGATCAGAAATGCGGGGAGGAAACAAAAAAAGCCAAGGAGGGCAAGAAATCTGAGAACAAGCCTAAAGAAGCCAAAGGCACTGAAGGCAAATGCGGTGAGGGAAAATGTGGAGAAGGAGAAAGCGCCAAAAGCGAAAAGAAAGAAACTGCAACGGAAGCTAAATCAGAAAAAGCAAGCAAGGAAAGTAAAAGCACCGAAGCCAAATGTGGCGAAGGAAAATGCGGAGTTTCATAAACCAGCTACTGCAAAGATCCGGCAATTGCGTTTTGTTGCCGGATCTTGATTTTATCAAAACATCAATTTATGACAGGAATAGGATTTAGAAAAGATTTTGCAGAGGAGTTTCTGCAAAATGATCAATTCAAAGTTGATTTTATTGAAGTTGCCCCGGAAAACTGGATGGGCATTGGCGGATACTGGAAAAAGCTTTTCAAAGAGGTGCTGAAACAATATCCGCTTTATACACATGGTCTTTCACTTTCTGTTGGCAGTCCGGAGGAACTGGATTTTGATTTTCTTGGAAAAGTTAAAATGTTCCTCAAGGAGAACAATGCCAAAATTTACTCAGAACATCTTAGTTTTTCGAAATGCGATAATGCGCATCTGTACGATCTTCTGCCAATTCCTTTCACAGGGGAAGCAGTTAAACACGTCTCGGAAAAAATAAATAAAGTGCAGGATTTTCTGGAAAGGAAAATTGCCATTGAGATCGTGAGTTACTACACTCCGGTAGCCGCCGAAATGAAAGAAATTGAGTTTATCAATGCCATACTGCAAGAAGCTGATTGTGAGTTGTTGCTCGATGTGAACAATGTTTATGTGAATGCTTTCAATCATCAGTATGATGCCAAAGAATTTATCAATCAACTGCCATTAGAACGAGTCAGCTACATCCACATGGCCGGGCACGAGAAAGTTGAGGAGGACCTGATCATTGATACCCACGGGCAGGACATCATTGATCCTGTTTATGAGCTTTTTGAATACACCATGAGAAAAATTGGGAGAAATGTTCCTGTTTTGCTGGAAAGGGATTTTAACATCCCGGATCTGAAGGAATTACAAAAAGAGATCGATCAACTCAATCTTATTAAAAGGAATGCCCTGCAAAAAGAACATGCCTATGCATCCTGATATACGGACCCACAAAATACAATCCAGCCTGGCTTCATTTTGCCGAAGCGGCAAAAATCCCGCTTTGCAAGGGCTTAGGGAAGACAGATTGAAACACTATCGCCGCCTGGTATTCAACAATGTAATTGACAGCTTGAAATCGGCATATCCGCTCACCTATAATTTTTTAGGAGAGGATGATTGGTTGAACGCGGTGGAAGAGTTTTTCAGGGACCATTCCTGCGATTCTCC
>CAZTAW010000396.1:0-2621 GCA_964611705.1 uncultured Bacteroidales bacterium | reverse complement strand
AAGCCGGTTATCAAAGGATTCCAGGTATCCTTCGGCCATCTGGCTGCGGCAACTGTTGCCGGTGCATAAAATCAATATTTTCATAATTCCTGATTTTCGCTAAACAATTGCTTAAACATTTTTTTGGCTTTTTCCCAATTTTCACGATTCAGGCAATATTTTATGTAAGGGGGTTCTATTTCTCCCTGAATGAGACCGGCATATTTCAGTTCTTTCAAATGCTGCGATAAGGTTGAACGGCCCACAGGCAATTCGTCAACAAGGTCGCCGCTATAGCAGCAAGTGTTCATTTTTGACAATTTTTGTAAAATATACAAACGAACCGGATGCCCCATTGCTTTGGTAACCCTGGCCATATCTTTAATTTCTTCTGATAATTCAATCTTCGTTTCCATTTTTACGGCTTTTAATTTCTCAATTTCGCAAAATAACGAAATGATTTTCATTCTACAAAATATTTAGGAATAAATTTTAGCGGGCAGGGGAAATTGCACAATTATACATCCTGATAGATTTTGAGATGTCAGTTTTTTTTTGTTGTCAGAATTTTGTTTTCTGTCTTGGTACAATGGTCATTGAGTTTATCATGTCATCTTCAGGATCATTCCACCGGATACGCCTTCATGCCTGCTTTCATGGCACCTTCAATCGTGCCGTCGGTATCTTCCACTCCCGGGAAGAAGAATTCATCCGGATCGAATCGTTCGATGCTCCATTTGAAAATAGCAAAGTCCCAATTATTCATCTTGCCCTTATATGTTAGTCTGGCCACAGGAGAAACATCAAAAAATTCTTTTCTTTTCAGGTAAAGGTATTTTCCTTTGAATTCGGCAATATAATTAACTTTATCTTTCAAATGAGACAGTTTGGTTTTGTTGAATTGCTCGATTCTTTGCAGGATTTCTTCTTTAACTTCCCGGGGAATAGCTGGTTTTCTCATTTATTTTAATTGGTTTAAATTTGATGATAAAATTAACACTTTTTAAAAAACATTTATGAAAATCCTGTTTATTGACATGGACAATGTTTTGGTTGATTTTCAATCTGCCTTTCAATACATTGATAAGCAAACTTTGGAGAAAAATAAAGATAATCTTGATGACATTGATGGATTATTTTCTTTGATGAAACCCATGCCGGGAGCCATCGAGGCTTTTCATTTTCTTTCTAAGCATTTCGACACCTACATTCTCAGCACGGCTCCCTGGAATAATCCCTCCGCATGGATTGATAAATTGCTTTGGGTAAAGAACTATTTGCCTGAAGTTGCTTATAAACGTTTGATCATAACCCACTACAAAAACATTTGCCAGGGGGATTACCTGATTGATGACCGCCTGAAAAATGGGGTTGAAAAATTTAAAGGTGAACATATTCATTTTGGGACGGAGCGTTTTCCGGATTGGAAGGTTGTTGTGGAGTATTTGTCTAAAAATGGCAAAAGTTGATATTGCATAATTTTGAGAATTTTAAAAGTGGCTTTTACTTTTGGCTTGAACCAAAAGTAACAAAAGTTCAAGGCTGCCTAAAATTTTGATACAAAAGCTACAGAATCATTTCATTCCCGCAATCCAAGATGACCCAATGCAAACAGATAGGTTTCATAGTATAATATTTGGTTTGGGTCATTGCGGATTGCTTACCCGCATGGCCTCCACGAGAAATGATTCCTTGTTTTGTAATCAAAATTTTAGAAGGCCCTTGATGCTTCGATTCAGCTTAAAGATGTGTTTTATTTCTTTACTTATCAAGTAATTTAATTTGAAGTAGAAAGTTTTTAATTCTAGCTGTTCGACTTTTTTCTCATTTTTTTCTCATTGAATATATAGGATTCTCCTGATTTACACTTCTCAGATGTTGCAGGATATATTAGTATAATTTTTTTTGTTGGTTCTTCTATGATTCTTTTTCTCTCAGGATGTGTTCCATAGGCAAACATCTGATAAAGATCGCTTTGAGCAATTTTATCTTTATTGGGAATTTTCCATTTTGTGTCAACTATGATAGTTTCGTTCTTTCCAATAATTTGTATATCCGGTTTCATTGAATGACTTCCGTCTGTGAGAAGACTTCCGATTACTTTCTGTGTTCTGATGGAATATTCTTTTCTTAATTCATGTGCAACAAAATCTTCGAATATTCTTTCCATAGGGAACAACAGGGCAAAGGCGAGGTCATCGCCTTTGTAGCTTGAGAAAGTTTTGTTTTGAAAAAATATCTTGCACCAGATTAAAATTTGTTCATAATTGCTTACCAGCCGGTTGTGCTTGCATTGAGCAAAATCGTTCTCATGGTTTGAGGATTTATCCATTTCGTCGAAAATAAATAGAAATCTTCTCGTCCTTGCCTGGGTGGAAAACAATTTAGATTTTTAAAGGATGTTTAATAGTGTTGATTTGATCAGCTTGTTTTCCGGTCTGTTGGGATTAAAGTCATCGTATTCACAAAAAAAGCGTTTCTTGTGAATTAGATTATGCTTTATGTTTTCATTAAAGTTCAGCTTTCCTTTCAGCGTATGCAGATTCTCCCTTTCACGTATATAGCCTTTTCTTAGTCCCTGTTTAACCAGTATGTCAAGTTCATCCAGAAACATGGTTATGAAAACATCAAGCAGGGGCATG
>CAZTAW010000395.1:0-2638 GCA_964611705.1 uncultured Bacteroidales bacterium | reverse complement strand
AAGATGGGATAAGGTAATAGACTTTGCTGAAGAAACCAGGACGAAGTTTAAAGAATTTACCAAAAGGGATGAAATTGGCCTGTCGGCAGGTATAGCCATTGTACATGAAAAATTTCCCATTTCAAAAGCAGCAGACTTGGCAGGCGAGGCCGAAAGCGCATCAAAAAAATATCATCCTGATGAATCAGACTGGGATAAACAAAAGGATGCGATTACCTTCTTTGGTGAAACGGTAAGCTGGAAACAGGAATTTGAAACCGTAAAAGATATTAAAACCAATCTGGTGAAATTTATTAATCAAGAAGAGAAACCTTTGTCAAAGGCCATATTACATCAATTAATACTATACAGGCAGGTCAAAGATAAACATCTTGTTTATGATCCGGTAAAACATCATGAAAAGAAAGACTATAGCTTTTTATGGCATACTGCTTACTACTTTAAGCGTTATTCAGAAAAATATGCCCTCAAAAAAAACAGCCGGGAAAAAGAAACCTTCGATTTTTTAAATGAATTGAAAGATAATCTTTTTTCCAGCAGCCAAAACAATTACCGGTATTATGAATTGGCTGCCCTTGCAGCACGATGGGCTGAAATGGAGTTAAGGTATGATGTAAACAATAAAAAATGAACAAACCACAAAATATACAAAATCTTTATAATAACATCCGTGGACTTATATTAGAAGCCCGTGCTGCGGTATCAAGAACCATAAACATTGCCACACTTATACAGAACTGGGAAATAGGACGTATGATTGTGGAAGAAGAACAGGGGGGCGATTCGAAAGCAGAATATGGAAAATATATTATAAAAGAACTTTCTGAAAAACTGACCAAAGAATTCGGAAACGGATATAGCATACAGCAATTGATGTATTGCAGGCAATTTTTTAATCAATTTCCAATTTCCCACGCACCGCGTGGGAAATTCAACAAGGACGATTTTGATTCAGATGAAAATGGTCACGCACTGAGTGGCCAATCTGGAAATATAATGGTAAAGCCGATATTTTCTAAAATGCATCCCATTTTACAAACAATAAGCCCTCAGTTGACCTGGACACATTATCGATCATTACTACATGTTAAAGATCCAGCAGCAAGACAGTTTTATATGAATGAAGCCGCGGCAAACAATTGGAGTACGAGAGCTTTAGACCGGCAGATAAACAGTTTGTATTACGAACGCCTGCTTTCTTCTAAAAACAAAGAAACTGTTATTGATGAGATGAAAGCCAAAACCAAAGATTTACAACCCGGTAATCTTTTAAAAGATCCTTATATCCTTGAATTCCTTCAATTAAAAGACAATACAAACTACAGGGAAACAGAGCTTGAGCAGGCGCTGATCAATAAACTCAACCTCTTTTTACTGGAACTGGGCAAAGGCTTTGCTTTTGTTGAGCGGCAAAAAAGAATTTCTACCGAAAGTAAACACTTTTTTATTGATCTGGTTTTTTATAACTATCACTTGAAATGCTTTATACTCATAGATTTAAAAACGGGTGAACTTACGCATCAGGATATCGGGCAAATGGATATGTATGTGAGGCTTTATGAAGATAAATATAAAACCGAAGGCGATAATCCAACCATAGGCCTCATCCTTTGCACTAAAAAAGACCAGACCATTGTAAAATACTCTGTGATGAATGAAAGCAAGCAGCTTTTTGCTTCCAAGTATATGCTTTACCTGCCTTCGGAGAAAGAACTGAAGGAGGCCATTGAAAATGAAAAATATTATTTTAATCTGAATAAGAATAAATAAGTGAATTAAATGATTGTTTAACAAAAAATAAAAAAATATGGAAGAATACCCAAAACAAAAACTTGAAAAGGAATGGATACAAAACCCCATAAATGATGATATTGTTGAATGGACAAAATCATTTGGAAACTTTCTTCAAAAAAAAGAAGGGAAAATAAATCCCTTAACTACATCACAAATCAGGAAATTTTTTGGAGAACTCAAAAGAATTCAGGCCGCCCCTGATAAGTTTCAGGAAGAAATACCTCTCCTAAAATCTAAATTAGCCTACGCTGTGGGAAGAGATCAAGACAAATTTGGCAATCAAAAATCAAAAATCAAAGAGTTTTATGAAGAGTTAGAGTCAGGGATAAATGGAATTAGGAAGAATAATTCTTCCGACCTGATAAGATTTGTAAAAATAGTAGAGTCTGTGGTTGCTTACCACAAATATTATGGAGGAAAAGATAATTAAACCTAACCAAAAACAATAAACCATGGAATTAAAAAAGAAAATAATTATAAAAACAGATTTAGAAATATTAACAGGCTTGCATATTGGAAGTAGTTCAGACAGTGTTGAAATAGGTGGTGTTGACAACCCTGTGGTCAGAAGAACAATTGACAATGTTCCTTATATTCCAGGAAGTTCAATAAAAGGAAAAGTTAGAAGCCTTCTTGAGCAAATAAATGGTGCATCGGAAATTGGAAGTAACAAAAAGATAAATGACCTGTTTGGTTTTGCAGATAAAGATAAGGGATGCCCCTCAAAACTCATTGTGAGAGATGCATATTTAAATGATGAAAGTAAAAAGATTTTGGAAGAATCTAATTTTACAGATATGCCCTTTACTGAAGTAAAATCAGAAAACAGAATAGATAGAATAAA
>CAZTAW010000394.1:0-2649 GCA_964611705.1 uncultured Bacteroidales bacterium | reverse complement strand
AAAGTTTGTTTGGATTGGCATCTTTCAGGGCTTGAATGGTTTCAAAGCCAATTTCACGGATAACAGGTATCCAGATTTCAGGTATTCCTTTTTTTTTAAAATCTTCATCCGTAGCAACTGCTTTCTTCTTTTCCGGACGCATTTGAGGAAAAAATAAAACATCCTGTATGGATTGAGAATTGGTCATGATCATGGTTAAGCGATCAATGCCAATACCCAAACCGGCTGTTGGCGGCATGCCAAATTCAAGGGCTTTGAGAAAATCCTCATCCAATACCATAGATTCTTCATCTCCGCGTTTACCCAGTTCAAGCTGTTCCTCAAATCGCCTGCGCTGATCAAGTGGATCGTTAAGTTCAGAAAAAGCATTGCAGATTTCCTTACCGTTACAAATGGCTTCAAACCTTTCGACAAGGCCTTCCTTGCTTCTGTGTTTCTTGGCAAGAGGTGACATTTCGATGGGGTAATCCGTAATAAATGTCGGCTGAATCAAATTAGGCTCACAAGCTTCCCCGAAAATTTCGTCTATAAGCTTTCCTTTACCCATTGAGGGGTCAACCTCCACCCCGGTATTTTTTGCAAGCTCAGCGAGCTCTTTTTCGCTCATACCCTCAATTTTTTCTCCGGTATACTCCTCAATGATCTCGTACATGCTTGATCGTTTCCAGGGGCGTTTGAAATCAATTATCCTTTCCCCTACTTTTATTTTGGTTTTACCATGTAGATCAAGAGCTATTTTTTCAACCATTTCTTCTACCAGATCCATCATCCAGTTATAATCTTTATATGCCACATATAATTCCATCTGGGTAAATTCAGGATTATGAAACCGGCTCATGCCTTCATTCCTGAAATCTTTCGAAAACTCATATACACCGTCATATCCGCCAACAATAAGTCGTTTTAAGTAAAGTTCGTTTGCAATACGCAAATACAGGGTCATATCAAGAGTGTTATGAAACGTCTTGAACGGACGGGCAGCAGCCCCACCGTAAAGGGGTTGTAAAACAGGCGTTTCCACTTCAAGGTAGCCCTGATCGTTTAAAAATTCCCTCATGGAATTGATCATATGTGTACGCTGCAAAAAGGTGTTTTTAACTTCAGGATTTACTATTAAATCAAGATAACGCTGACGGTAACGTTGTTCTGCATCCGTAAAAGCATCCCAGATTTTACCTTCTTTTTCTTTTACAACAGGCAATGGCTTCAGGGCTTTGGCCAGCAGTTTATATTCTTTCACGTGTATGGTTATTTCACCCATTTTGGTTGTAAAAACATAACCTTTTATACCAATGATATCGCCAATGTCAAGATGCCTTTTAAAGACTATATTGTACATGGTTTTATCTTCTCCGGGGCAAATTTCGTCTCGTTTAAAGTAGAGTTGAATTCTTCCGGTAGCATCCTGAATTTCAACAAAGGAAGCAGCACCCATTATTCGCCTGCCCATGATACGACCGGCTATTGAAATATCCTGATAAAGTGAATCATCATCAGGAAAATTTTTATGAATTTCTCCTGCTGTTGCGTTTACATTAAAAGTCTCAGCAGGATAAGGATCAATACCCAGTTTTTTCAGTTCATATAGAGACTGCCTTCTTATCTGTTCTTGTTCGCTCAGTGCCATCTTGTTGTAAATTAAAATTTGTGCAAAGATATGGATTTGCATCAAGCATGAGAAAATCAACAGATGAAAGTTTGATCAGTTTATTGTGATTGTTATTATTAACATTTGATAAATACTTTTCATACATTTTTGAAAATAAGTCAAAATTGATATAAATTAGCACTGTTTTGAAAGATTTTGATCACAACCAAATTATTAAATCATGAAACAAGTTTTATTTTTAACGAGTTTTATTTTTTGTTTTTCGTTTGCTTTTTGCCAATCTGATGAGAATGAAAAAGAGGATAAGCACCCGCAGGCTCCTAAAGCGCCACAGTTTATTATTAAACCTATCGGAGAAAACGTTCAGTTGGGAATTGGAGGCTTTGTTAACATGATAGGTGTTTTTGATTTGAAAGATGGATTAAAAGATCCGCTTGATTTTATTACATATGATATTCCCGTGAATTCCAAAATGAAATACAGTAATGAATTTCGTTTCAATGCAAATGAATCGCGTCTTTTTACCGAGCTTGTTAACCGGACAAAATACGGACTTTTAAAAATTTATGCAGAAGCTGATTTTGCTAATGATGGAAATTTAAGGTTGCGACAGGCATATGGTACTTTTAAAGGATTTACAATTGGCAAAACATGGTCAACATTCATGGATTTGGGAGCTTTACCCAATACCATTGATTTTGAAGGGCCAGGTGGTGCAAGTGCTTCAAGATCAATACTGATCAGATATTCAAAGAAATTTGGCAATTCTTTTTCGGCTTCGATAGGATGTGAATCACCTGAGGCTTCAATTACCAATCCCTTCGGATCGGATAATACAAAAGAATATGTGCCTGATTTTATCGGAAGATTCCGTGTTAAAAACCCCTGGGGTCATTTGCAATTTGCCGGTGTTTTTCGTGATATTTCTTTTCAGGATACACTGCAAAACAAATACAGGGCAAAACAGGGCTGGGGAGTGTCTTTTAGTGGAAATATCGGTTTTACAAAAAGTATTGCACTATCCTGGCAGGGCATATACG
>CAZTAW010000393.1:0-2662 GCA_964611705.1 uncultured Bacteroidales bacterium | reverse complement strand
TATTGTTTTGCCGATGTTCTGCTTCTCGGCACACGTATGGTGTCGTGCGGGATTTACGAAGCGATTTCCTATCAGTTTACACCGACCTTTTTTACGAGCCACAAACGCCCGCAAACCTCTGAAACCCGCATGCACTATACCATGTGTTGTGGTTTCGTGGTTTATGCACCTATCTGTCCTTTATATAAATCGGAAATTGGAAAAATCAATTCATAATCATTCCAGTTCAAATTCCCATCAGTCAATGAAAAACTCGAAAACTTATTTTCATCTAAATATTTCTTTATTGAAGGATGGAGAGATTTTGATAAAAAAGGTTTAAAATCAACAATTTTCTCGTTTCCATCACTAAATTTTATACGAATTGCATAATCCGACAAATATTTTGCAGAATCAATTTTCAACTGGTTAAATCCAGATTCTGAATCCTTATAATCAACAATTATTCTCATTTTAGTCTTTTTGTAATTTTCTCAAAATCAACATCTTTATGATAAACAAAATAGCTAATCCATTTTTCAATTATTTTGTCAGCGAATTTCTCAAGAAAAATCTCGAAATCTTTGAGGTCTTTCCCTTTTATAGGTCTTGCTCCTGTAATATTTGTAATTTTTATCTCGGAAATCTCGCCATTCACAATATAGAATTCCGCTTTACTTTCAAATTCTCCTTTTTTTGCATGAACATGAATCGGTTCGTGCTCATTCGAGTAGAAGAAAATCAGAATTCCTAAATATTCAAATATCTTTGGCATTATTCAATCTTGTTAATTTTTAACTATTACAAATTTACAAAATCTTAATCTGAATTGAAAATCAATGTTTGCAATCGGTCTCTCACCATGAACCACAACGGTTTGGCGGTATACACTGTGCGGCAAAAATCCATACTGCCTTTTAATTTCACCACACCGCTAATTTAATGATGTTCAGGTAAATTACCAAATCACCCGCCGCATGGTGTATAACGCCTGTTATGGCCTGGCTGTTTTTGTCAAACCACCAAACCGGATTCATCTTCAAATTCAATATGTAACTTTGCTTTTGCCCGCATTGCCCGGAATATTTTGTTTATGGTTGCTAAAGTCGCACTGCTTTTTCCGTTCTCCAACTTGGAAACCTGGGCTTTCTGTACACCGATAAGTTTTCCTAATTCTTCCTGGCTTAAATTCCTGCTTTTTCGGATTTCTTTAATCTTCTCGCCCAGCATTTCCATTGTCAGTTCAAATTCATATTCATCACGCTCCGGTGTGCCTTTTTCTCCAATGTATTTTTCTTCGAGTTCTTCGAGTGTCTTATATTTTTTAGCAGCCATAATTCTCTCTTTTAGTTGTTGTCAAAATATTCCTGTTTTAATCGTTCGGCTTTTTGAATTTCGTTGGTCGGGGTTTTGTTCGATTTCTTTGCAATTCCATGTGTCCCGACAATTAGTGTTTCCGTTTTGCCTTCTTTGTCCCAAAAAGCAAAAAGCCGGTAAAATTTATTGGCCTCATCAACCCGAAATTCATAAATTCCATTAGTTCCTTTCAATTTCTTAAACCAATGGCCGTAAATGCCTTCTTGTGTTTTTCTCATGGCCTTGAATAGCTTTTTTCTTGATTTTTTATCAAGCTTACCAATAAATTCTTCAGCCGGTTTAAGAAAAATTACTTCTATTGGTTTAACATTCTCCATTTATTCATTAAACGATTAAAACAGCAAAAGGTTTCCAAAGTTAGAAACTATATTTTGATTTTCAAAAGTTTTTCGGTTTGTGTAGTTATTCTCTCAGCTTGGCCATAACGGTCAGCTATATACGCCGTGCGGGATTACGAGGTATTATTCTTTCAAGTTGTACATACTCTGTTAAAAATCTATAGGGTAAATACCCTGTAACCCCCGCATGGCGTATATAGAATGTTAGCAAAAGTTGTTAATATTGGTGGCTTCAATTAAAAACAAATCTCATCATTAAATATCCGATTATTAGACCTATTATGAATCCTCGCCAGTGTTTTTTTACAAACTTGGCAATCTTTTCCTTATTCATATTAGTACTGCATTATGACAGATATTAATGATGCACCAATATAGCCACCGGGTCCACCAAAAAATCCTCCAACACAATCACATCCAAAAACTTTCCACCAGTTTATTGGACCTCTTGCTGACCTTCTTTCAAGAAATGAAGCATGTAACTGCCAAATTTGCGTTTCGTCAACTTCAGCTTTCCAGAACTCCATGCTTCTTTTGGCGACATAAATATGGTCATCAAATACATAAAACTCTGATTCACTCAATGTTGATTCTGCTTGACTTAACAAACGATCAAATTCTTGAAATGATTCAACAATACTGAGTTCTCGTTCAAGTACATCTAAAGTCCCTTTTGCTAAGTTTTTAAATTCAGTGGAAAAAGAGGTTTGATCCACCCATTCATCCAGATTCAAGTCATTGATATTCTCAGGGAACTCTGGTAAATTGAGAGGTTCAAAAGGCACTTCATATTTTTCACTAAATTCTCTTACTAATGATTCTACGGTACTTGGGATACCTTGTGGACTTGGAATTTCCTGCATTGCATTTAATCCGTAGATAATCCCATCATTGTGCATTCTTGCTAAAATGTTCCTTTTCATAGTTTTAATTTTTTAAAGATTAGTAAAATGATTATTTTTCATAAA
>CAZTAW010000392.1:0-2687 GCA_964611705.1 uncultured Bacteroidales bacterium | reverse complement strand
AGTATTCAAACTGGTCTTTTTCAAATCGTGAACTCTGATGCTTTTTATATTGATGCCAGTTATGTCGTAGCTTCTTGGGGCACAACAGAATAATTTCACGGCCCTGTAATTGATAATACTTCATAACAGCCAGGGCAGTCCATGTTTTACCCAGACCCACTGCATCAGCTAAAATGGCGCCATTATACTTCTGTAACATTTTAATCAGACTTAGGGCACCTTTCTTCTGGAATTCATATAGAGAATTATAAATAACAGAATTTTCCAATCTCCCGACCTGCCTGGTAAATTCGGGGTTGTCAAGTTCCTCAAGTAAAGATTTTCCAAAGAGTTCAAACAGGATTTTATAATAAATTTCTATTGGCTCATACCGGATAAATATTTTTTCAATTTCCTGGATAAGATACTCTTTAAAAGGTATTGATTTCTTTTTTCCTTTTGAATCAAGGATTGTTTTTTTGGTACCGGCTTTGGGACTCTTCCAAATATTTTTAAACCAAGTTAAGAGTTCCTTATAATCAGAGGAGGCACCAAAATCGGCAGTGTTTAACTCTACATTGGAGGTTTGTTTTAATCCAATACCTGCCTCTGTTAAGTTAGAACTGCCCGTTATATAAAATTGCTTTTGTGGATCTTTGTCATTTGTACTTTTAAAAATATAAGCCTTGGCATGACAAAAATTTGCTTCAAGTGTACGTGCACTTACCTTATCTTGTTTTAAAAAATCAACCGCATCTTTGGCTACTTTTGAAAGTTTAAAAGCAGCCTGCAGGTTTAAGTTTTCATTCAACAAGTCAAGCGTCCTGTCCTGGTGATTATCCGATTGCACAAAATCACCGAGTATAAAGCGAAATTCATCAATAAGATCATTAAATCTATCTGAAACAAAAGCAAGCGCACCAATCGTGAAGTATCCCGTTACCACGTCCATTTTTCCTTGTGTAGTGTACTTGCTTATCCATTCATGAACTTTGTAATTATCGTTTTCGTTGTCGAGGATCATAGGTTTTGTTAGTGTTTACCTGTTAATGAATATACTATTTCAAATTTTTAGATTTGTATAAACTTTTCCATTACATTAATGACTTTTTTAAAATCCCTGAGGAACCAGCCCCAGATTATTAATGCTCGAATTTGTGAATTCCATGCTTTCATGGACTTTCAAAACTTCTTCATAATCCCAGAAGCGAAGTTTATCGGTTAGGTTTTTCACATCAGCGGAATGCTTTTTAATCCTGTTGATCTGATCTTTATCGGAAACAGCCACCACTCCTTGCACAGCCGGATTATTAAGGGATTTTAAAAGGTTGACGATTAAGCTGTCAATGCTGCCCTTTGTTTGCACTTCAAACACATAAATTACCCTTCCCATATTTCCAATTGTGGCTTCCCACACTGCATCTACCTTGGAGCCGTCAGCAACCTTTTGTTCAATCTTGGCGTTAAATCCCAACCATTGTCCGATATCCCTTAGCTTATCGCGAATATCATTGTGAATAAATGGTGAATCTTCTGGTTTATCAAGCACTTCGTCATCCGATTTTTTGGTTACCGTATCATGGATTTTACTCAGATTTTCTTCAAACTGAAGTTCATCCCAAAGAAAATAATCCACTGCCAGCAAAGAAGTATCTTCAAATCCTGCTTTGTCAAGTTCCCCTGCTATTGCTTTGGAAACCTCGCAAAGATGTTTATAAATTTTGCCCGTTAGCTGGTAATCATATCTTGGCAGGTTGCTTACCTCAAGATAATTGAGTCCGACATAAGCCCGGCGGTTCCAGATCATATATTTTTTTGGATGCGTTTTGCAAAGAATTTCACTGATCATTGCCGGTCCCATACCTTTGATTTTGCTTCGAAAATCATCCCACCGCTTTTCAATTGACTCTTTTCCCCAAACCAGATCGGCAAGCTGTTTCCTGAAATTTTCCAGTCCGTTGTCTTCAATGATTTTATCCGCTACATATTTCTTATTGCCCCAAATAAGCATTGCCCATAAAGTAGAGATATAATCATACACATCTTCAGCATCCATTTTCAGAATCTTTTCTCTGCTATAATTGCTGTAAAAGTTTATTTGGTCGAGCCGGTCTTTGAAGTCTTCGTTAAACTTCTGTGTATCTGTTTTGGATTTCTTAACGAACTTGTTTATATGTTCTTTTAGCAATTGCTTATTCATGGTTCCGGTTGATTATTGTTAGAAAAAGTAAACTAATAACCAAATTTAATATTTTCTTACAAATAGCACGTATTTTTTAATTTTACATTCGATTATCACCAAAACAGCCTGTTTATGAAAAACAAAATATTTCTGCAACACATACTGCCGCTTGATTCTTTAATGACGAGAGGAACCGTTTTATATATCAGGCCATTTCGTCTTCTGAGTTCCTTGTTTCAAATAACTTAAATTACTGAAATAATAAGGTAATAAGGTTGCAGACATTTTTAATACCCACATGGCTACCAAGGTCAAAGATAGAAAGAGGAATCATTAATTCTTCTTCTTTTCTGAAATCGTTTTGATCACTTTATCGAAATCATTCTCATACAACCTGTCCTGCACTATTCTGTATTTTTCAAATTCTGATTCTGCACGCTCTTTTGCGATTTTGGCACTTATTTGTCCCGGGCTTTTAAGGATTTCCCTTTCACTAAGTTCAAGGAACTGGTCTAGTTTTTTCGAC
>CAZTAW010000391.1:0-2694 GCA_964611705.1 uncultured Bacteroidales bacterium | reverse complement strand
TTATACCGATAGGAACATAAGCTCAATCATTGCAAACCTGTTCCGAATCGGTATATTAAGTTAGGTGATAATTCTTCTTACCTGTTTTTGTTTTAAACTCAAATCTCTATTTTGGGATTTTGAATCTTGAATAAAATTTTTAAAATTCTTTTTTATTCTGTAATTGTTAATAAACTCACTGTCTTTCTTTCAGGTCATTTATCCCCTGACAAACAAGGCCTTAATAATATGAGCAGCCATTTTGGGATTTTCTTTAAGTCTCCGGGTTGAATAAGCAAACCAATCTTTGCCAAAGGGAACATAAACTCGCATCCGATGGCCTTTTTCTACGATTGATTTTCTCAGTTCAGGCGTTACCCCGTACAGCATTTGAAATTCATAATTCTGCTTTGAAACACCATATTTTTCAATGAGTTTATAAGATCCTTCAACCAGCGGTTTATCATGTGTAGCAATAGCCGGATACATTTTATTCTGAAACATATATTCTACATCTTCCAGAAAATGCCGGTTGATAACTTCATATTTTTTGTAGGCAATTTCAGCAGGTTCAACATAAATTCCCTTGCAAATCCTGAAATTGATCGGATTTTCTTCAGAATGAAATTCTGCCAGCCCTTTTATATCATCAAGTGTTCTTTTCATATAGGCCTGAAAAACCAAGCCCACATTTTCCGGAAATTCTTCTTTCAGTTTTCTGAAAAGTTCAATCTCAAGATCAGTACATTGTGAATCTTCCATATCAACCCGAACGAAATTATCATGTTCGGCAGCCTTTTTAACGATCTCGTGTATGTTCTGATAGCATGCTTCCTTATCAAGCAATAAACCAAACATGGTAGGTTTTAACGAATAGTTGCCGTCAATTTTGTGCTCTTCCATGGTTTCAATGATCTCAAGGTATTTTTTCTTGTTTTCATCGGCTTGCTGAAGGTTTTTAATAAATTCGCCAAGCAGGTCAATAGTGACCATTATGCCATCTTTATTCAGTTCCTGGCTTGCCGTGATGGCGTCTTCAATTGCAGTACCGGCAATATATCTTTTTGAAAACAGCCAAACAAAGCGTTTGGGCATATATGGCAATACAAAAGCAATCAGTTTATTGAACATAGGTTTCTGTTTTGTTTTTACAAATTTTTATTACTACTTAGAACAAATTTAAATATTCTAACAAACTGGTATTAAAACAAAAGAATATTTTTCCAGTTTTGTAATTAACGCTACTTTTGTCTGTTAATTTTTTCACAATAACTATTTGATTGATGTATAAAGTTGAAAGACACCCGATTCTTGATATTAAGCACCCTGATGTGGTTAAATTTTTATATGACGGGAAAACAGTAAAGGGGTTAAAAGGATATACAATAGCTGCAGCCCTGCATCAGGCAGGTTATCCTGTACACAGTCACAGTTTGAAAAATCGTGCCAGAAGCCTTGAATGTGGAATTGGTAAGTGCGGGGCCTGCGAAATGCTCGTTAACGGTCAAATTAAAAGAATTTGCATTACCAAAGTTGATGGTGTTAAAGAAGTTAATGAAATCCCCAAAGATTACACTCCAAAAGCCATTGAATCCGATCTGGAAGACCCGGTAAAAGTATACAGAACTACAGTTGCAATAATAGGCGCTGGACCAGCCGGTCTGGCAGCAAGAGAAGAACTGAACAACAAGGGAATCGAAAATATTGTCATTGATAATAATGATGAAATCGGTGGGCAGTTTCTAATGCAAACACATCAGTTCTTTTTCTTTGAAAAGGAAAAAAAATATGGTGGTATGCGTGGTTTCGACATTGCCAAAACACTTGCAGGAAAGAACCACAAGGGAATATTCCTGAATTCCACTGTATGGGATATTCTTGAAGATAAAAGACTTGCAATTAAAAACATCAAAACCAACGAGATATATTATATTGAGTCCAAATACCTGATCATTGCCACCGGAGCTGTTCCTTTCATGCCTACGTTCGAAAATGATGATCTTCCGGGAGTTTACACGGCTGCCGTTGTTCAGAAAATGATGAATATTGAATTTACGCTTCTCGGTAAAAATATACTAACAGTAGGAGCAGGTAACATTGGGTATCTGACTTCCTACCAATTGATGCAGGCAGGCGCTGCTGTGAAAACCATTATCGAAGCTATGCCCTTCGAAGGAGGTTTCCCGGTTCAGGCTAACCGCATAAAAAGGCTGGGCATTCCAATACTTACTTCTAAAATTCTAATCAAAGCCATTCCCAATGAAGATCATTCCGGGATCACAGGAGCAGTTATTGCAGATGCAGAAAATTTCAAACCCATTCCGGGAACCGAAGAAATCATATCCGGAATTGATGCCATTAACATTTGCACGGGTTTAATCCCTGACAATCAGTTATTGATCAAAGGAAATGAAATTTTTGGAAGATATTGCTACGGTGCCGGAGACACCATTAGAATAGGTGAAGGAACCAGTGCCGTGCTCAGGGGAAAACAAGCTGCGTATGACATTATCCAGGAAAACGGAAACCATTTTGATTATGACGATTACCTCTCTTTATCAAAAGAATATATTGACTCTCAGCAACATCCCCAAAAAATCATAGATGAACCTTTTAAGCCTGCCTTGAAGCGGATGCATGAAAAGCCTTTTGTGTTGATTGACTGCCTGTATGGTTTTGCCTGCAATCCTTGTGAATTTGCTTGTCCGCATGGAG
>CAZTAW010000390.1:0-2698 GCA_964611705.1 uncultured Bacteroidales bacterium | reverse complement strand
AGGAGCATGGGAATGTCAGGATTCATCATTAATAAACATTCCCGAATATCAAATTGGGAACACAGGGATCAGCAGGCTTTTTATTTTCCCAAATCCATTCAGGGATAAGATTACCGTAGAATTTAGTATTAATAAGCAAAATCAAACCAACATCATTTTACTAAATACATACGGAAAAGTTTTAAAAACTCTGGTAACTGAAATTACTGAAAAAGGGAATCTTAATTACGAGTTTAATTTAACGGAACTGCCAACAGGTTTATACATTTTGAGAATACGTAATAAATATGGAAATGAGTCAAAAAAAATAGTAAAATATTAAACATTTGTTACCATGAAATCTGCAATCAAAAAGATCATTCCTTTTACATTTGGCCAGAAACTCAGGGGATTTTGGCAAAAAGCCCAGGCTGCATATTATAAAGGAGACCGCTATTTCTGTCCATTCTGTGGCAACAGTTTTCGCAAAATGCTTCCGGGCGGATCTGATTTTCCTGTTATCAAAGAAAAGAAAATAGCTGGTGCCGGCCGTCGCGATAACTGTGTTTGCCCCAGATGCTACTCTACTGATCGCGACCGCTTAATTTTTCTTTATATCACCCATAAAACGAATATGCTAACAAAACCCATTAACCTTTTGCATATCGCTCCCGATGGGGCCATTAGAGTGTGGCTTTCCTCCCAACCCAACATAAAATACACCATGGGCACAAAACATCATGAAGGATTTTATTATACAAAAGATATCTCAATCATTGATATCACTGAGCTTGATTACAAGGATAATTCTTTTGATCTGATATTGTGTAATCATGTTTTGGAACATATACCCGAAGACAGGAAAGCCATGGAAGAGCTATTTCGTGTACTTAGATCAGGCGGATATGCAATCTTACAGGTACCCATATCAGTAATTCTTGAAAAGACTTACGAAGACAGTTCAATAACCCGCCCGAAAGATCGTGAAAAATACTTCGGACAATTTGATCATGTCAGAATATACGGGCAGGATTATCCTGAGAGATTAAGAGAAACAGGTTTTCAAGTTCAAATATATAACCCCATGAAAGAAACATGGAAAGTTGATAATATTGATAAATATGCTTTAAACAAAGAAGAAGATTTATTTGTTGCTAAAAAACCCTAAAAAACCATTAACAATGAAAAGGCTTCGCTATCTGAAATACTTGTTTTCCGCTTTATTTGCTATGATGGTATTTACGGCTACAGGACAGGGAAACATTGTTCAAAGACAGGCTGACAGCCTGCTAAAAATCATCGAAAACACCAGTGGACATGAAAAAGTAACTCAATTGATGAAGCTTGCAAGCCTTTATTTATCCAAATCTCCTGAAGAAGTTATTCAGTATGCAAAAGAAGCATACAAAGAAGCAATAAAACAGAATTATAGCAAGGGTAAAGCTGAAGCTTTAAACAGAATTGGCTCCGGTTTTTACATAAACAGCATGTATGATTCCGCATTGATCTATTACAATATGTCTCTTTACACATGTCAGAAAATAGATTATCAGGAGGGTATCGCAAAAGCATATAGCAACATCGGTTTGATCTACGATTGCCTTGGCACATACAACAAAGCACTGGATTACCACATGAAATCACTTGATATAGAAAGAGAACTCGGCAATAAAAAAGGCATCTCCGGAAGTCTCAACAACATTGGGAATATATACTACTTCATCGAAAACTATGATAAGGCACTGGAGTATTTCCAGAAAGCGCTTGAGATCAATATAGAAATACAAAATAGTCATGGCATTGCCCAAAACTACAATAACATTGGAATCATTTACCAAATCAAAAAAGAATATGATAACGCCATAACCTATTTTCATTCATCACTTGCTTTTAACAAAAAGCTTAATAATCCGATTGATCTTGCTGCATGCTACAATAACATTGGAAATGTTTACATGGATATGAAAGATTACAATGCGGCTCTTCATAGCTATAAAGAATCAATAAAGATAAGCAAGAATTATAATGATTTATGGTCCCTTGCCAACACATTACGTAACCTTGGAGGTATTTATCTGGATAAAAAGGAATTTGCCAAAGCTGAAGAAAAATTCACCAAATCACTTGAATATGCAAAAAAAATAAGCGCTAAAGAAATAATATCAAATACCTACCGGTCTCTTGCGAATTTGTACGCCAAACAAAACAACTATAAGAAAGCTTTCGATTACTATAAAAAATATACCCTGATCCATGATTCGCTCTTCAGTACTGAAACCAGTGAAAGCATCAAAAATCTTGAAATCGGATACGAACTTCAGAAAAAAGACAGAGAAATAGAGTTGCTTCAGAAAAATGAAGAAATCAGTAAATTGAAAAACCAGCGCAAGACCAGAACGATTTATCTGACGCTTGCTCTTTTGATTATTGCCCTGATATTGATGCTGTTTATTATGTACCGATACAGCACAAAAAGTAAAACCAATAAATTGCTTGAAGAAAAGAATTCCGAAATCAACCGGATTAACAACGAGCTTAAAAATTTTAATGAGAAACTGGAACAAAAAGTACAGTACCGCACCAAAAACCTGAAAGAAGAAATTAAAGAACGGGAAAAAATTGATGTTGAATTGAAAAAGGCCCTAAAAAATGCCGAGGATGCCAATTACCTCAAAAACGCCTTTCTTACCAATATGAGTCATGAGATTCGAACACCGCT
>CAZTAW010000389.1:0-2716 GCA_964611705.1 uncultured Bacteroidales bacterium | reverse complement strand
GAATAAATTTGAAATTCGCTTCGATATAAGTTTTGAAGAAGTAATCCGAAATTGTGCGAAAGTGCCACGAAATGAGCAGGGTGAGACCTGGATAACCGAAGAAATGATCAAAGCCTATCTGGAATTACATAAGCAAGGATATTGCCATTGTGTGGAAACATGGCACAGAGAGGAGCTTGTCGGGGGATTGTATGGCGTTTCATTGGGAAGGGCTTTCTTCGGGGAATCCATGTTTTACAAAATGTCGGATGCATCAAAGGTTGCGTTATATTACCTTGTGGAGAAAACGAAAGAGTGGAGTTTTCATTTTATTGATGCACAGCAGCAAACGATTCATTTGCAATCGTTGGGTGCAAAACCAATTGCACGTAAAAAATTTTTATCTTTACTTGATGAGGCCATGAAATATCCCACAAAAAAAGGAAAATGGAGGTTTTAATATGATCAGAAGTGAAGACAGAAAATACATGAAGCGGGCCATTCATCTGGCAAGAGAAAATGTGGTAAACGCAAGAGGAGGCCCTTTCGGTGCAGTAATTGTAAAAGCAAATAAAATTATCAGCGAAGGGATCAACCTGGTTACGGCAACCAACGACCCAACAGCACATGCTGAGATCGTTGCCATCCGCAAGGCATGCTTAAAGCTTGAGTCTTACCATTTAACAGACTGCAAGTTATACACAAGTTGCGAACCCTGCCCAATGTGTATGGGAGCTATTTACTGGGCAAAGCTTTCGAAAGTGTTTTATGCGGCCACGCGTAAGCACGCAGCCCTGGCTGAATTCGATGATTCAAATATTTATAATGAGTACAATATTCCTCAAAAAGAGCGAAAAATACCTTTTGTTCAATTGTATGAAGAAGAGTCTCTTGTGGTGTTTGAAGAATGGGAAAAAAGCGACAACAAAATAATTTATTAAGAAAGGATTGAAAATGAGTTTTGAAATTTCAGGAAAGTTAATAGAAAAATTCGACACGGAAAAGATAAGCGATAAATTCAGGAAAAGGGAATTTGTGATAGAAATTAAGGAAGTTGTTGGCAGCAACGAATTCGTCAATCATATCAAATTTCAGCTAACCCAGGACAGATGCGATATGCTCGACAACTATAATATTGATGATGAGATCAGGATCAGTTTTAACCTGAGGGGAAGAAAATGGGAGAAGAACGGAAAGGTGTCTTATTTCACCAACCTTGAGGCCTGGCGAATTGACAAAGTGGTAAGAAGCGAAGAAGACCAACCGCCACCACCAACCCACGATGACCTGCTGATGCCCGAGGGACCAAATCCGGATGATTTGCCGTTTTGAATGCTTAGCATATTAGCGATGATCGGACAAGTTGTTAATTATCAATCTTTTTCGATTCGGGTTATGAGAAATTTGAAATTGGAAATTTGGATGGGATAAAAGTCTGAAAGCAGAAAACAATGACAAATGACCAATGACTAATTACCAAAAAAACCTGTGACGATTAAATCCAACATAAAAGCCCACAGCGCCCTGATCGGAGCGAATGTATTGTACGGGCTGAATTATGTGATTGCCAAAACGATCATGCCGGAATATTTAAGTCCTCGGGCAATTATTATGCTCAGAGTTTTGGGAGCTGTTTTGTTTTTCTGGTTGTTGCATGCCATATTTATCAAGCAAAAAGTTGAAAAAAAGGATATTCCCAGGCTGGCTTTTTGTGCACTTTTTGGCGTAGCTATCAATCAGATATTGTTTTTTGAAGGATTGAATTTATCCTCACCTATCAATGCATCCCTGATAATGCTTATCGTTCCCATACTGGTGCTGATTGCTTCCCATTTTCTTTTAAAAGAAAGTATCACAGCCAACAAAGTGATCGGTATCATAATCGGTATTGGTGGAGCCTTAATACTTGTTCTGGGCGAAGGGAAAATATCATTCAAATCGGCACATTTTACAGGTAACCTGCTACTTTTTATTAATGCCTCCGCTTTTGGATTTTATCTCGTGCTGGTTAAACCAATGATGGTAAGATATCACCCTTTAACTGTGATGAATTGGGTTTTTCTTTTTGGGTTGATATATATAACACCATTTTGCCTTGAAAAGGCAATTCATTCCGATTATTCAGCAATTCCATTAAAAATCTGGTTCAGCATTGCCTATGTTATCATCGGTACAACCATACTTGCATATTTGCTTTTCAATTACTCATTAAAGTTTGTAAGCCCGGTGGTTTCAAGCATGTATATGTATCTTCAGCCTGTTTTGGCCGGACTGGTTGCCATTATCATTGGCGCTGATACCCTGAGTTTAATCGAAGTTATTGCTGCCGCAATGGTTTTCAGCGGGGTATATTTTGTAAGCATAAGAAAAAGGAACGGCATCAACCGAAAGCGCCCCTGACAATACCTCCGTCAACACTAATGGTTTGTCCGGTGATGTAACCCGAAACCGGAGAAAGCAGCCACAAAGCAAGCGAGGCAAGCTCCTCGGCTGTACCCAATCTGCCCACAGGAACTTCATCAATAAATGACTTTCCGGATTCTTTTTCACTGATACTTCGAACCTCAGCACGTTTTTTGATCACTCTTTTTAAAGCATTGGTATCGTGATAACCGGGTGCAATAATATTCACTGTAATTCCATGATGCGCAATTTCTCCGGAAATGGTTTTGACAGCCCCTGCAATACCTAAACGGTATGAATTGCTTAAGATCAGGTTTTCAACCGGTTGCTTCAC
>CAZTAW010000388.1:0-2719 GCA_964611705.1 uncultured Bacteroidales bacterium | reverse complement strand
GAGAATTTTTGAAATAACCTGGTTGTGGGCTTTAGTGAAACCGAGGTTGGTTGAATTGAAAATAAGTTTTACTTTATCCAGATTTTGAAAATATTTTTTTAAGGATTCTTTGCACGCTTCATCTGAGTTGTTGTCAATAAGGATTATTTTTGAGGCTTTGCATTGCAGAAGGGAATCAATGCATGATTTTGTATCGAGGAAGTTGTTGTAATTTAATGTGAATATTTTAAGGTTTTTTTTCATTCTAACTGTATCAAGTGTTTTTAATTACACTCCAAACTATTTTAATTTATAAACCAAAAGTCTGAAACATTTGAAAGAAACCAACAATAATTATAACATACCAATAAAGGAGTGAGTATAAATAATAGTAATATTTTTATTCGATCATGCAATTGAAACAATAGGCTATATAGAATCAGGATAATAAATGCTACCAAAATTGGAAAGTTATATCTACCATGCAGCGCAGCTCCAAATAGTCCACTACCAAGATAAGATTTGAAATTTACATATAGAACAATGAATAAATAACTAATTACAGCAATTAATAAAATTTGAGTATTCTTGTTTTTCAATAGTTTTTTATAAAATATCAAGAACATAAAGATGCCAGAAATAACAACTAATCTATACAAAATTAGGTCATTTGAATCCTTTCTTCTTAAGTTCTTGTGTGCCATTATTCCAAATGTAGTTTCCTCTGTTCTTATTATGTACTGAGGCACAAATTCTAACAAACTCATTCTTTGACTTCTATTATTATCATTTTTTTTGTCAGAAACACTAATTGTGGGTTTTATTTTATTCCATCTTCTTTCCACATCATTATTTGCAAGCCAAAGATTAACATTCGAAAAAATCAAGAACACTATTACAACTACTATTGAAATGTTTTTAATATTTCTCATCTGTTTAGTAATGCTTTTCCAATTACCAAAAACTAATCTTATATTAATCAATAAAATCAAAATAATAATTAAAGCAAAAGGCAGAAAATTTCGCTTTGTTAATGTTCCGATAAATAGGAAAGTAAATAACATCAATAAATCTTGTAATTTATAATGCTTTAAAAACCTTAATAAAAACAGAAATACTGTAACAGCTAATAAATTACTCAAGTTATCATATGAGATCATTGAACTTAAAAAGACATACATTAAAACATTCGATTGAAAAACTAAAACAAAAATTTGAATCCATTTATTTTTTGTAATTACTCTTACCAATAATAAAGTCATAAACAGAGAAAGAAAGCTTAACAAAACATTTACATAACGTAAATATTGCCAGTCAGGAATATTAAAAACATTTAACATCATCGACTTCCCGAGTAACATATAATAGAAATAGGGATTCCGTTCAAGGTGCACATCTTTTAAATGTGGGTTGGAGGAAGTTGACTCTGTTATTCTAAAATCCAGATTGTTTTTATATAACAAACTAACATGATAATGCTCAAATTCATCTGGTGGGATACCTAATTTTATAGAGGTAGCATAATATATATTTTGAAATAGCATCCATGCAAATATAACTGTTACAATTGTTACAAATATGTTTTGGGGAATATCTATTTCAACTTCATTTTTAGAAATTATAAATGCTTTATTTCTATATGAAATAATAAACAACACCAAAAGAAATAACAGAAATGCAATAAACAAAATGGTAAAGCTTACAAGCCTTGTATTAAAATCAGATTTATTTAATAGCTGATCGAATGAAATTTTAAAAAACGGATCACCACCAGTAATGTCTCCTTTGATATTTCCATTGCTTAATAAGGTAAACTTCCCAATACTATGTAAAGGTTTGATTTTAGCCAACAATTCATTGCCTTTATATGTTGTTGTTTTAAATTTGTTACTTAATGATAATGATTTGATTTCAAAATCACCTATTGGATCTATTCTAATACTTACAATATTTTTATGCTGCAATTTAAATTTATATTTCTTTAGATTATCAGACTTATCTATTTTAACATATATGCTATTCATTTCATTAAAATCCTCACCAGATGCAACATAAAAAATTTGCATATTTCCTTCATTTTCGGATTTTAAATCAAGGGTTATCTCAGAAGGATAAAGAGTAACATTTTGTACCATCCAATATGCAATAGACGCTGATAATAAAATAATTGGAATTATGTGTTTTAATTTGATTTTAGAGAAATAAGCCTTGATATTTAACATAAACTTTTAATTTTATTAATTCTAAACATTTAATCCAAAATTTTCATACTTAAGTGTTAAATTGGGATTATAATATGGATCACCTTTTAATAATATTAAGCTCCACCTATCTTCAAATTCTTTTATTTCTTGTTTAAATCTTTTTTGCTTATCTTTTGTATTATCTTTTCCTCGACTTTTTGATTCATAATGATATAAAACACTGTAAGGAGTGTAAATAACATGATAGCCAAACTGTTGGATTTTAAGGCAAAAATCCACATCATTAAATGCCACTGGAAAACTCTTTTCATCGAATCCACCAACACGATTAAATAAACCTCTTTTAACTAACATACAAGCTGCAGTCACCGCACTTATTCTTTGGATCATATGAGGTCGACTAAAATAACCTGGATTTGAATTACTTATATATTTGTGCGAGTGACCCGCGATACCACCAATTTTTAATATTATACCAGCATGTTGAATTGTATCATCAGGATATAATAATTTGGCTCCAACCACTCCAACTTCCT
>CAZTAW010000387.1:0-2724 GCA_964611705.1 uncultured Bacteroidales bacterium | reverse complement strand
AGCAATATACTTTGTTCGGTTTGCTCAAGGGCATAAACCCTGTATCCTTCTGATTTAAGTTGTTCTAATGCATCAATGCCTGATTTGATATATTTCCAGTAAACTGATTCGGTCGCTCCCAAAGCGGTTTTTTGAATATCCCTGTGTGGAGGTGTTGCTGTTATTCCACATAAATAGATACCATTGATTTTGAAAGCGTCAGCCGTGCGAAAAATGGAACCTATATTGTTTAAACTTCTGATATTATCAAGTAATAAAAAAAAGGGGAGCTTGTCGGATTTTTTAAACGCTTTTACGCTTAATCTGCCCAGTTCTTCATTTTTCAGTTTTCTCATTTTATTAACAAATCTTTCGATTTATTAACAAAGATAGCTATTTTGATATATCCCGCAACTGAAACTTTTAACTTTGTTTTTATCAAAAGTCAGAAATTTTGTCAAAACAAAAAGATATCATCGAAACGCCTTTGATGAAACAGTATAATGCCATCAAAGCCAAATATCCTGATGCATTGTTGCTGTTCAGGGTAGGTGATTTTTATGAAACTTTTGGTGAAGATGCCATTAAAACATCTAAGATACTTGGTATTGTTTTGACAAAGAGGGCCAATGGGGCTGCTTCATACGTTGACCTGGCCGGCTTTCCTCATCATGCACTTGACACATATTTACCCAAGCTGGTTAAAGCAGGCCAGCGGGTTGCTATCTGCGATCAGCTTGAAGATCCAAAGCTTGCCAAAAAAATAGTAAAACGTGGAGTTACCGAACTGGTTACACCAGGTGTTTCATACAACGATAAAATTCTTGAACAAAAAGAAAATAATTTTCTTGCAAGTATCCATCTCGATGCTGCAAACTGTGGTATAGCATTTCTGGATATTTCAACCGGTGAGTTTTTTACTGCCCAGGGAAATAATGAATACATTGACAAGCTCATACAAGGATTCAAACCCAGTGAAATTGTGATCCAGAAAAATAAACGGGAAAAATTCTTTGAACAATTCGGAAATAAATTCTACACTTTTACCTATGACGATTGGGTATTTACAAAAGATTTTACATATGAGCTCCTGTTAAAGCATTTTGGCACAACTTCGCTGAAAGGCTTCGGTATTGAGGATTATGATCAGGCTATTGTTGCTGCAGGAGCGGCCTTGTATTACCTGAGCGATACACATCATGATAAAATCAAACATATCAATCAAATATCAAGAATTGATGAGGATAAGTATGTTTGGCTTGATAAATTTACCATAAGAAACCTGGAGTTGATTTCATCTCCTTTTCCGGATGCCACCACACTACTGGATGTGATTGATAAAACAGTCTCCCCCATGGGCTCCCGTCTGCTGAAGCGCTGGATCGTTATGCCTTTGAATGAAAAGCAAAGCATTGATGAACGCCTGAATATTGTAGAGTACCTTATTAATCATTCCGGTTTTGCTAAAGTTCTTGAAAGGAATTTTAAAACAATAGGTGATCTTGAGCGTCTGATTTCAAAGGTCGCGGTTGGTAAAATCAATCCCCGTGAGGTATATCAATTGAAAAATTCCCTTACAGGAGTGGAAGATGTAAAAATTGCCTGCGAAGAATCTGAAAACAAAGCTATTAAAAAAATTGGTGATCAGTTGAATCTGTGTAAATTCATTCGTGAGCGTATTGAAAAAGAAGTTAATCCGGATCCTCCGGCAATGGTTAACAAGGGAAACATAATTTCAAAGGGTGTTTCGGAACAATTGGATGAATATCGTGATTTGGTTATCTCCGGTAAGGATTACCTTATAAAGATAAGGGAACGTGAAGTGGAGAGAACGGATATACCTTCCTTAAAAATTGGGTATAATAATGTATTCGGGTATTATCTTGAGGTTACCAATACCCATAAAGATAAAGTACCTGAAGAATGGCACAGAAAACAAACCCTCACAAACTCTGAGAGGTATATAACAGAAGAGCTAAAGGAGTATGAGCAAAAAATATTGGGTGCGGAGGAAAATATACTTGAGCTGGAAACCAGACTTTTTGAGGAACTTATAGTGGCGCTGGCAGATTATATTAAGCCCATTCAATTAAATGCAACTTTAATTGCACATCTGGATTGCCTTTTGTCATTTGCAACTATTGCAAAACAGAATAGTTATAATCGTCCGGAGATCAATAATTCATATGTTGTTGATATCAGGGAGGGCCGGCATCCTGTTATCGAAAAACAATTGCCTGTTGATGAAGAATACATTGCCAACGATGTTTTTCTTGATGCAGAAAAGCAACAGATCATAATTCTTACCGGACCCAATATGTCTGGTAAATCTGCCTTACTCAGGCAAACAGCGCTGATTGCACTACTGGCTCAAATGGGGTCTTATGTTCCGGCCAATACTGCAAAAATAGGTATAGTAGATAAGATATTTACCAGGGTGGGAGCTTCTGATAATATTTCCTCAGGCGAATCTACTTTTATGGTTGAAATGAATGAAACTGCAAGCATTTTGAATAATATCTCCAACAGAAGCCTGATCTTGCTTGATGAGATCGGCAGGGGCACAAGTACTTACGATGGGATATCCATAGCCTGGGCAATAGCCGAATTTCTCCATAATCATCCTTTGTTCAGACCCAAGGTTTTGTTTGCCACACATTATCATGAATTGAATGAAATGGCTGCTACGCTTCCAAGGATCAAAAACTTTCATATCTCAATCAAGGAAATTAACAACAAAATTAT
>CAZTAW010000386.1:0-2730 GCA_964611705.1 uncultured Bacteroidales bacterium | reverse complement strand
GTTTTCCTGAACCATTTACCTTGGCAAAAGGTTTTTCATGCAGTAAAACATTGAAATCATGGTTTCTCGCCACACGTTTCAGCAGGTGCATCAATAATTGATTATGATCTACCGAAAGATTAACTTCCTTGTATACCGGAGCGCACTCAAACTGGTTTGGGGCAACTTCGTTATGTCTTGTTTTTATAGGTATTCCAAGCCGGTATGCTTCATACTCAAAATTCTTCATGAAGTCCATTACCCTTTCCTGTATGGTTCCGAAATAATGGTCAGACAACTGCTGGTCTTTGGCAGAAGCATGACCAAAAACAGTCCTTCCCGTAAGCAGCAAGTCAGGTCTTGCAGTATACAATGCCGAATCCACAAGAAAATATTCCTGTTCCCAACCCAGGGTTGCATTTACCTTATTGACATCCCTGTCAAAATACCTACAAACATCAACCGCCGCTTTATCAATCTCATTTAAGACTTTTAGCAAAGGAGTTTTATAATCAAGCGCCTCTCCGTTATATGATACAAAAATGGTAGGAATGCAAAGGGTTTTATCCAGAATAAAAGCCGGCGAGGTTGGATCCCATGCCGTATATCCCCTTGCTTCGAATGTGTTTCTGATGCCACCACTTGGGAAGCTGGATGCGTCAGGCTCTTGCTGTACCAATGCATTACCGTTGAAATTTTCAACTACTTTACCATCGTCTGTTGGGTCAACAAAAGCGTCATGCTTTTCGGCCGTTGCCCCCGTTAAGGGATGAAACCAATGCGTATAATGTGTGGCACACCTGGAAATTGCCCAGGCCTTCATGGCAGTTGCAATCTGGTCGGCAATTTTCCGGTTTATCTGCCCTCCTTTTTCTATGGCGCTGATCACCATATCGAAAGCTTCTTCGGAAAGAAATTCCCGCATGGTATTTTTACTAAAAGTCATCTCTCCAAAGAATTCCGGTATTCTTTCTTCCGGAGGTTCAACCTTAACCGGTTTTCTTGAAAGTGTAATCTGCAATGCCTGAAACCTGAAATTTTCCATGATAATAAATTTTTAAATATGGAATTACATTATTTAGAAAGGTTCCAAATATACAAATAAATAGATAAGAGAAGAAATTCGAAGGATTATTTTTTTATTAACAAGATACAGCCCAGGAATGTTAATAAGCCATTGAGAATAAGCAATTCAAAACCCACCTCATACCCTTTCCATTGCTTTTCTATTAAGAGTTTGAGAAAATAAGTGACCACAGGTGATGCAATAGCGACCAAAGGCAGGTATCTATCCCAAACCTTAAACCTTGTAAGCAATCCGAATGCAAACATTCCAAGCAACGGGCCATAAGTATATCCGGCAATTGTGAATAAATTCTCTATAACCGCAGCATCATTGATCAGGTTAAAAACAACAATAACAATGATCAGGATGATTGCAATACAAAAATGTACAAAGTACCTCAGCCTGATCTTTTGTTTTTCCGTGAGGTCCTTTCTTTCATTAAAACGAAGAAAGTCAACCGTAAAAGAAGTCGTAAGCGCTGTCAATGCACTATCAGCGCTGGAGTATGCAGCAGATATCAGTCCGATGATAAAAACAACCCCGGCTACTGGCCCTAAATACTGCAAAGCTATTGTAGGAAAAAGCTGATCGCTGAGAGCCGGAAGATCAACATTACGGGAACCTGCATAAATCAGCAATGTTGCCCCGAGAAATAAAAACAAAAGGTTAACCACAATCAAAACCACACTCAATGTCATCATGTTTTTCTGGGAATCGCGCAAAGTACGGCAGCTCAGGTTTTTCTGCATCATATCCTGGTCAAGGCCGGTCATCACGATCGTAATAAAAGCCCCGCTGATGAAGTTCTTCCAGAAGAAATTAGGATGATTGATATTTGTGAAGAATATTTTGGAATAATCACTTTTAACAACTTTTGTGATCATATCCCCAAGCGAAATATCGAGATGGTTTAAAATAACAAATACCGAAACCACAACTGCAACCAGCATAAAAGTTGTTTGCAAAGTATCCGTCCAGACAATGGTTTTTATTCCTCCTTTGAATGTATAAAGATTGATCAGTATCATAAAGATCGTCACTGTTACCCAGAATGGAACATTCCAGCTATCGAAAACAAAATACTGCAATACACTCACCACGAGAAACATTCTGAATGACGCTCCGATGATCCTTGAGATCAGAAAGTAAAATGCACCTGTTTTATACGACCAGAAACCAAAACGATTTTCCAGATAAGTATAAATGGAAATCAGCTTCATCTTATAATAAAGAGGAAGTAAAACAAATGAAATGGCTGCATAACCCAAAACATACCCAAACACAATTACCAGATAAGAAAAAGATGTATCTCCAACCCATCCGGGCACTGAAATAAAGGTAACCCCGGAAAGCGAAGCCCCGACCATTCCGTAGGCAACCACAAACCAGGGCGATAAACGATTGCCAAGGTAAAAAGTTTCGTTATTGGCATTACGGGAGGTAATAAAAGAAATACCAAATAGCAAAGATGTATAAACGAGAAAAACGATTAAAATTGATATGGGTGACACTTAATAATTTTTCTTGCAAAAGTAGTTTTATTTTTATGGACGGTAAACGGGAAATATCACAAGAAATGAATTATGCTGTAAATACAAATAGTACGGAGGATATGGATATGTCGCCTGAGTTTTATACTGAATCTTACAAAAAATGCAAAGCATTTTTCTGTTAGATGCAGTTAT
>CAZTAW010000385.1:0-2755 GCA_964611705.1 uncultured Bacteroidales bacterium | reverse complement strand
CCACAATGTACCGGACAATATGGAATGGTAAAGGCAAAAACGGAAAGGAGGTAAATTATGTAAAGTTCCTTTGGGCTAAAGAAAAAAAATAATAACTTTAAAAACACAACTATGAAACACAAATTTTTATTAATTGGACTGTGCTTTGTTTTAGTAAACATTGCTAAAGGCCAGGAGCAAGCTTTAATTGCAAGTCAAAAAGGATTTAAAAAGGAGAATGATATAGGTTTTAATTACATTCCTATAGCAAATGAAGGGGCACGGTGGCTTGAAACATGGTATGATGATAATTTACCACCAGGTCCCTATGGCTATAATGGAGCCTGGAAAAGATGGTTGGAAGGGGATACGATGATTAATAATTTTGAATATAAGAAGATATATTGTTCTCATGTTGATGTGTTCTGCCAGAATAATAATATTGGTCAAAGTTATTGTGGTGCAATTCGGGATGATATTAACGGGAAGAAAGCCTGGATAATACCTGAAGGTGATACCTCTGAAATATTATATTTTGATTTTTCTTTATCTATTGGGGATACTGTTCCCGGATCAAGCTATTTTTGCAGAGATATTATTGATCCATTAGTTGTATATGATATAGACACAGTTATAACTCTTGATGGTATTGATCGACGGCAATGGACATTCCTTTTTCAACAAATAACTGGCGGGTCTTCAATTATTGACGGAATAGGTTGCATAAATGGTTTATTATATCCTTTTTTACCTCCTGATCTCCCTTTTGGGGTAAATCTTTATTGTTTTACAATAGACAGTGTTCAGGTATATCCATTTCATCATTCAACATGTATCTTGCCATCAGATACTTGTTTAACTACAGGAATAAATAATAATTACTTATCGGGAATGCTTAAAGTTTTTCCTAATCCTGTTAGATGCAATCAGGAAATATTTGTAACAGTTCCTGCTTCTGAAAATGATCAGATAATTACATATAAGCTTTACGATCTATATGGAAGTTCTATCCTATATGGAAATTCCTCAGATAATGTATTCAAGTTCAAAACTCCAAACCTTAAAAGAGGACTCTATATTTTAACAATCGTTATTAATAATAAACGTTTTAACATTAAACTAGAAATCATATAATCATGAAAAAAACAACAATTGCATTCTTATTTGTAAATGCATTCTTAGCAGTATTTTTAAATCCTGCAAAAAGTCAGATTGATTCAAACTTTTATTCTTACAGAGACTATTTTTATCAGGGATATTCTTTTGATATTGACACAAATGAGGGTAGTTTACTGAATCATTTTAAAAAATTTGAATATATTAATGGACCAAACTATTCACCTACAGGAAGCAAGAGTTATATGGATTCAGTGTTAATGAACTGGATATCAGACTATGAGTTTCTTATGGGTAGTACATCTTCCATACCCTCAAATTGGTCTTCAATAGGACCAAACAATACACCAACCGGTAATACAAATGCTAAAGGAGTTGGAAGATTAATATGTATTGCATTAGATACCGATGATCCTAATAACAAAATTTATGTAGGCTCACCTTTTGGTGGGGTTTGGAAAACAGACAATGGAGGTATAAATTGGGCAAATTTTAACACTGATTTTCTTCCGGTTATCAAAATATCAGATATAGCCATTAATCCGAACAATAATAATATTATTTATATTGCAACAGGAGACAGAGACGATCAATATGAAGTCTCAATATCAGCAGGTGTCTACAGAAGTGCCGATGGTGGTTTAACTTGGTCTTCAGTTAATAATGGATTGGATTATTCAGGTTTCTTTCAGATTTCAAAGATTCTAATAAATCCTTCTAATCCAGATGAAATATTTCTTTCAACTTCAGAAGGGATTTACAAAACGACAAATGGAACAACATCTTGTCAATGGATTGAATTAACCGATCCTTTGGTATATCAAAACTACTTCAGAAGTATAATATACAAACCTAACGGGTTGTATACAACTTTATATGCATCAGGAAAGGATATTCTGAAATCAACGGATGGAGGGAATAACTGGAATTCAATGACTGGTCAGGGAACTGGTTTAGATTTTTCAACTTTTTCATATTGTCCTAGTCCAAGAAGAATAAATCTTGCCGTATCGCCTAATGCGCCTGAGATGTTATTCGCCTTTGGAATTTTCTCAAATAATAATGATCCTCTGCAATGGAATACACCATTGAAATATCGTGTTTTTATACATGATGGAATATCTTGGTCTACAAAGGATTTTCTTCCAGGTAACTATGAAAGCGGTGGAGGATATAGTTATACAAGGCACGGGGCAAATCCTACATGGCTGCCTATCACAGTGTCTCCTGTAAATGAAGATCATATATATATTGGAAATGTCGTTTCATGGAGGTCTTTTGATGGAGGCAATAACTGGAATCAGGTTTACACTTATTCTGGACAAGTAATTCATCCAGATTGTCACGATTTAAAATATTCTCCTGATGGGCAAACACTGTATGTTGCTTCAGATGGTGGCTTCTCAAAAATTTCAAATCCTGCTACAAGTGATCCAATCAATGTAACGGAATTAAATAATGGATTAACAATAGGAACAATAACAAAAATTGCCTTAACAAACAAGGAAAATGAACTTACATTAATTGGGGAATTTGATTGTGGAAGCAGTAAATACGATCCATTAATTAATCCTTCTTTACCATGGAATACTCATACTGGGGGCGCTGGTGGTGAACAGGAAATTAATTTCGAAGATAGTGAGATACTACGTTTTTTGAG
>CAZTAW010000384.1:0-2756 GCA_964611705.1 uncultured Bacteroidales bacterium | reverse complement strand
CATAAGATTGCTTCCATAGCATATCACCTGAAGAATCAGTTTTTATAAGACACATCCGGATAGGTTCACCCGCTGGTTTCCATTCACCTCCAAGAATTAAACTATTATCATAAGTTAGCTTCATCTGATGAAAAATAAAAGCAGTATCATAGGGTAGGGTTTGCTCACCGTAATATTTTGTCCAAATCGTATCAAAAAATCTATTATATCTACTCAGAGCTATCTCATCATGAACATAATTTGATGTGTATTTTCTTCTCATACCAACAGAGTAATAAGTATTTTGATCGTACTTTATCAGGCAGCCAGGATCTCCCAAGAAATAATTTGAAATATTGTCACCGAATGACTTTATCCATTCAACTCCTCCTTGCTGGTTATAACTTGACAGAACAATATCCCATTTATTTGTTGAATAATTAAAGTCATAACCTGCCATCACATAATTACTGTCAGCTTCAATAATGCAATAACTTCTATCAATCTCTCCTGTTTGACTAAGATCATATCGATAATTAAAGTAGTTAACAGACTGTGCTATTAAATTTTCGCAGTTTGCAATACTTATTAGTAATATGATTGTTATTTTAATTATATGAGTTTTCATAGAGTTCTTTAATATGCTGCTTTAGATAACTTCAATGCGTCAATCTTTTGATTATTTGCATATAGAATGCATAAGTACAACCCATTAGGCAGGCCGTTTAAAGAAACAACTATGTGATCCTTTTTGTTATTTAGTGATATGACCTTAACTATTGATCCTTTACTATCCATAAATAGCATCCTGCAATTTCTATCAGCTTTATTGCGCTGGTAGCTAATTACAACATAATTTCCTGCCGGATTGGGATATAATTTAAGTTTGTTTTGTTCTGTTTTGATATTTGATGGCAGGTATCTTACCCTACTTGTTTTTAAACCACTTGGAAAAACATAAGGTTCTTCATAAGTAAGTGTATCGCATAATATCAGTGTATTACGTATTAATGCATTAAGCCTTTCGGTGCTATTATCAAGAATTGTATATAGTTCGGCTTTCTCAGTAGAGTCTGCCTGTAAAATATTTCTTCCGCTTGCTGTTATGTCTATTAAAACATCAAAATAATTTAGATAGTTTTGATGTTGGTTTTGTTGAGCGACCGTTAGATTGTAACTTGATGGGATTTCATTCAGACATATCATAGCGTTTGTAGTATCTTCTCTATCGTAATATTCCATTGCAAGCATATAATCTGCCCATAGCTTATTCTCGTTCTCAAGCAGTTTAACGAGACTATCCTTTGATGAAGCATAAGAAGTATCGTTTTTGTAATAACGAATTATTTTATAAAAAGATCGGCTTCTTTGTGATTTGTAATACGACAGTTTTGATTGAAGGGATTCCATGGCGCCTATGGTAAATAATCCCTGATCTATCTGTGCGCGTTGATCATTTGAAAGTTGGTTTGTGCGATTGTCTAAAGATTGTTGTACGGAATCTGATTTAGCTGCCTGTGGATTTGCTGATAATATATCGGTAACCATTACAGGATCTAAAACGTTCTCTTTTTCAACCGAACTTACCATAACAGTATCTGTGAGGTAAGGTGAATTGGTCATGAGTTCTGTATATACTTCATAAGCTTCCTCAGGCCAGCTTGTTTGTACTTCCGTATTTAGCGCTTCAGTATCGCCTCCATCTTTAAGATTTTGCAGAAGATTATTAACCGAATCTGCTTCATTACCATAATTAGCCATCATGTTTTTTTCTTCATCAATATCAACCGTATCATTATTTGGTAGACTTGAAGGGCAACTTTCTTCTTTAGAAAAGAATATATTGTTGGGGTTTTCAGACGGATCAACTAAAGGTATTGGAGTATGATAATCAGGAACCAAATGCTCTGAAGTTGAATCTTGTTCTGTATGATGCCAATATGTTATATTCTCGCAATCATTGCTATAATCACTATCGTCATGGATTCCTATGTTGCTGAAACGGTTTCCTGCAGGGGCAGTTGGAAAATTTGCATTTGAACCTTGATATGCTGCAATACCATTTGCACTATCTGATAAACTGGTTGTTACTGCAACATCAAATTCACAACTATCATATACATTGCATTTGATTTGTAAACCAGAAAACACATCAGTACCTCTGTTACAATTAATAGCTAATGTTCCATAATTAAGATTCTCAAAAGTGTTGTTATATAATTCATTATTAATTTCACCTGAGTTATTAATGACAATGCCAATTGAAGTGTCAGAACCGGAAAGTGGGTTTTCGTCAGCGTTATAAAAATAGTTTTCCTCAACCATGAATCCATCACAAGCATCATTCAGGTAAATACCACCATACCTTTGATTGTTTTGTGCAGATTGAATATTGGTTTTCCGAATATCAAAGTCATTCCAGTAAATTGATACCTGAGGTGTGCTTGAAAGATAAATCCCTGTGTAGTTTTGTTCAAACAAAGTCCTTTTAATGGTTGGAGCATTGTTGGAATGGGTGTTGACGGCATACACCCCATAGTCAAGCTTGGAAAACCTGCTTTGTTGCCATTTTGTGCATTCAAAAGTATAGGGGTCGCGTTCAACGCATTTTCCGTTCAAATAGAAGTCGGCGTCCACACTAAGTATTCCTTTGCCCAGTTCGGCAGGGTCTTGCTGGGGCTCAGTTGTGTTGTAAAAAGTACAGGCCGTAACCGGTATGCCCGAAACATCAAGGAACATGATGTGTTGTTCGGGTGTTTCGTTTAAGCTGTATAAGC
>CAZTAW010000383.1:0-2767 GCA_964611705.1 uncultured Bacteroidales bacterium | reverse complement strand
TACGAAAATCAGGGGAATTTTGATTTCGAATTACATGATGGATTTGAGTCAATGTATATGGGCGCACTTGATTGGGGTGACTATGATAATGATGGGGATCCGGATTTATTGATATCCGGTCAAAAAGGTGATTATCCAAATGAGATTTATTATTCGAAGATATATAATAACGATGACGGTAATTTTTCTGATATCAATGCACAAATTGTATCTTTGGCATGGAGTTCAGGTAGTTGGGGGGACTACGACAATGACGGAAAACTTGATTTCATAATTTCAGGTAAAAGAAAATATTATGGCCCCAAGGTTAGTTCCTGCTTTCTCTATCATAATGAAGGAGATAATCAGTTCACTTGTTATAACAATGAGTTAGTAGGCTATGACTTAGGCAATACGGAATTTGTTGATTACAATAATGACGGACACCTTGACATATTCACTAACGGAACATATAGATATGATTCCTATAATTATGAAGCAATAGACCTTTATAAGAATCAATCAACAAAAACTAATGAAAAGCCAAATTCTCCGTTAAATCTATACAGTGAACTCTTAGAGTATAATAAGGTAAAACTATCCTGGGACAAAGGAGATGATGATATCACCCCCGGTACAGGATTAAACTACAATTTATTTGTAGGCACTTCAACAGATAAACAAGATGTTGTGTCTTCTCTATCTGAAATTGAAAACGGACTAAGGCTTAAAACCCAGTTAGGAAATATGTTTCAGGATACCGCATATATACTCGGCGATTTAAAAGAAGGTGAAACATATTACTGGAGTATACAATCTATTGACGGTGCATACCAGGGATCGGAATTCGCTAATGTCAATAGCTTTACAACCGGATATGTTGGACTGAAAAACAATAAGATATCCGATAATGATGTAACTATTTATCCAAATCCGTGTAATGACGTGCTCTATATCATAAAGGCTGAAGAATGCAGTTCAATTATATTTATTTCAATATATGACGCATTAGGTTCATGTTTATACCATAACCTCAATAAATCCACGTCAGCTTTTGATTCTATTGAAAAAATAAATTGCAGGCACTTTAAGGACGGTGTTTATTATGTTAAGGTAGGCTTTAAGGACTTTATTGTTACAAAGAAATTTATTGTAAATCATGGGTTTTAATGCAATTTAACTGAAATTTTTGCAAGGACCAGAAAAATGAACATTCAAAAAAATGATACAAAAGTTGTGAATTCTGATTTTAATAAGATAGTTTTGAAGACAAAAAAGTTGAAAGGACCACAGAAAAAGATTGATGATTAACAAATAATATATAGTAAATGGATTATAAAAATAAGAAACTAATAAATAAAAGTAAGCTTTTCCTGATATGTTTTGCAATAATGTTTTCTTCATCATCGGTTATCTATTCACAATCCATTCATGCAATAATAGCTGGTGCAACAAATGAAGATAATAAAATCATTAGTGAAGGTATTCAAATTGACCTCAAGGCCATTGAGAATGAAATTGATCTTATTGGAGAGAATACAAACCTTAGTGTAAAATATTATAAATTAACTGGAGGTGATTTTAATAGTGAGAGCTTGCTTAACGCAATACATACAATACATTGCAGTAATAATGATATAATTTTTTTCTACTACAGTGGACACGGATTTAGATATAATAATCAATCAGATAAATGGCCCATTCTTGCCGTAGATTATAACATTAATTCTATTAGAGATGCTCATCAACATGGGGTGCCCTTGTTGAAGATAATTAATCAACTAAAACAGAAAGCGGCAAAATTAACAATCATTTTAGCAGATTGTTGCAATTCAGAAACTACTTATCTTCCTCCTATTGATAAAGAGGATAAAGGAATTGCAACATTATCATTTTCTCTTAGATCATATGAAAGGTATAGTGATCTATATCTTAATTCAGAGGGACTGATTGTTGCTTCATCAAGTTTACCAGGGCAACCTTCAAGTATTAATAACACTTACGGTAGTATATACACCAATTCTTTTCTTGAGGTGCATAAAGAACTAACTAGTATATCAAATACAGCAAGATGGGATGATATCTTTGAAAAATCTAAGGAAAGAACCATTAAACTATCAAACTTACACGACAAAAAACAGATTCCCCAATTTGAGATAAGAATTACTACAAATTATAATAATCCAAATATTAACTGGAATGGAGTAATTGCTAGTAATAGTGGTGCATATCGCAATATGCCTAATAATTTTCAAAACAATAATCCATACATAAATTATCAGTTTCCAATAGCACGGGTTGTAATGTTTAATAATAATAGGATATTCTTTTTAATGTCTGATAATTACATTGTTGAGCCTGCTCCATATACTGGTTCATTGACAGTAAGAGGATATAGGGCGTTTTCTGCAGAACCCGGCATGTTCCAATGGGATATTGTAAATCCTATTGGTCCTTACAACACGATTATCTATGGAGTAGATTATAGTGGTATGATATGGTCCTGGGATAATTACAACATGAGATGGGTGAATGTTGGAGTTGCTTATTATTAAAAACTATTATAGGATATAAAATATTATAAAGATGAAAAAAACAGTGTTTGTTATTGGAAGGAATCCAAACTGTAATGGAAATGAAATCCCTATCATTATAAATGAATCAACAGCCATTAGTAGGAATCATTGTAAAATATTTATTGAAAATGGTAACCTGTATATCATAGATTTAAACTCAACCAATGGGACTTATGTCAATGGTAAAAGTATATCTGGAATGACAAAGATAC
>CAZTAW010000382.1:0-2780 GCA_964611705.1 uncultured Bacteroidales bacterium | reverse complement strand
TTAGTTCAACACTAAGCACATATTCGGCTAAAGCCGAAAACGATGCTTAATTGTTGTGGCCAGTTGTTATTCATTCTAAAATCCTGTCGTAAAAAGATTTCTCGCCCCATTAATACCACACTTTTGATATTTGTTATACGTCTGCGCTGCTCTTTCGTCAATGTCTGCTCCGGTTTCATTTTTTATCCACCCATCAATAGCTGATTTTAAAGTATATGCTTCAGGAGCCATTAAGTGTGTCGTCCAAAGGATGGGGTTCGCTTTGGCTTTTTTAATTTCCGGTGAAAAGTAATTTTTACTGTAGCAGGCAAGGATAATCACGTCTTTTGTCTTATCCATAGTGTCGTCATATCTTACGCTTACGTTAAAGTCCATAAGTCCATCATGACCCACATAGGCAACTAAATCCGCATGTCCGCCAAATTTTAGTGTCTTAGAGTTGTGAGCCACCGCTACAGGTAGCTGTCCATTTGATGTTTTCAAAAAGTCCTCGACACAAGTCTTTATTTTTTCACCGTCATAGGCGTCCGCAAGCATATAAATTTCCTTTGTTGCATGTTTATACAAAAGCCGCTCAAGTATAACTGAGTTGTCAGTCTTTGAGGTGGATATTAGTTTCCAGTCGGCAGTTTTATTTTTAAAATATGATTTAACTCCGAATGCTGCTCCCCAATACAAATTACTATTCGGGTCTTTTCCGTTGCCTAAAGTCTTTGGAACCGGGACAATACCTTGATGTTCGTTATCGCAGAGTGCTACAAAAACATGAATTGTCTTGACTTGTCCAAGAGCAGCGCTTGTCAAAAGTCCAGTAAAAATTATTGTCAATAGTGTCTTCATCATTATTCAATTGGCCACAACGGTTCGCTGTTAAAAATTGTGCGGGTTTCCCCCGCCTTACTTGTCAGTCCTCCGTTAAAAACCTAACCGAAGATAATATTAAGTCAGCAAACTACCAAACCCCCGCATTATTTTTGAACAGCTGTTAGCACTAGTGCATTATAGATGTTTTCTTAGAACTTTGTAAAACTCGTTTTTGGCGTCGTTTAATTCCCCCAAATGTTTTCGGATCTCATTGTGCCAATTCATTTTCTCAATCGACTCAAGGAAATCTTTAGCAACCACCTTTTCTTCTACTTGAGCATTTTCGATTCCCACTCGAAATTTATCAGATCGTGTAAGTATCTTATCAAGAATAACTTTTACTTTTTGCGCTTCTGGAGTCTTATCAATTCCTGAGAATAGGTAATCCTTATTAATTGTAATTGACGATCTAAATCTATTTATTTGAGTCATTAAAGTACTAACCAAACCGTGGACATCTATTGGATTAGTATAGGTCATTTCATTATTTAAAATTGCTGAAATTGAATCTATATTGTTTATATAATCCTTGTATTCGCTATACCTAAGGTCGAATAACTTTCTCTGCTTTGATATAACTATATTAATCCAGAATTGAAAGACTCCAAAGCTTATCCCTAAAGAACCTATAACTCCAGCTAGCATTTTGTCTTTTGACTCAACCAGGTTAAGACAAAAAAACAGATACCAAATTATCAGTATAGTACTTAGTAAGAATAAGATTGCTAGGATATAACCAATATATTTTTTCATTTCTTTTGCATTAATGCTAACGGTAAATTGTATGAGTAGTGGCAGATTGCGGGCTTCTTTCCTGTCAAACCGCAATGCCGTTTGAGCGGGTTACAAGCCTTGATATTTAGCGCTTTACCTGCCATTACTTATACAAAATGTTGTAGCCAGTACTTGTTAATCAATTAGTTTTAATTTTCTCCCAATATCTTGATATAGTTTTGTTAAAGGTCTTTTATGTAGTTCATTTTCTTCTGAATAATTTCCTAATATCATTCTATCAATCTCACTTTTATTAAATTCTAGCCCATCATAAGAATCAAGGTACTCTTTATATTTCTCTGAGTATGAAATTTTACTCTTTACAATTAACTCCAATACATGGTCTGAATGCTGAGAATAAAGTTTATCTAGCTTAAACACATTTAAATGTCCTGGTATTTTATCTTTAAATGAAACTTCAATACTATACTTGTCCGCAAGCGGATTTACAACATTAACAGATTTAATCTTATACGTAAACTTGAAATTATCATTAGAAAGCAAATACGGGTTAATTAGTCCTTCATCCATTGGGTCTTTTTCTTCTTTTGCTCCAAATCCATTGCAGGTCTGACACGAAGGAATCAAGTTGTAATAAGACAAAGCAAAAAAAGGATAAATACTTTTCGGAAAAAAATGGTCTATCTGAGGTTTGATATTACTTGATTTCGATAAATAGTAGATATAATTACGATTACAATATGGGCATGTATCTATATTTACTCTCTTTATAAATTCTAATTTACAAAAGCCATCATTATCATAGCCATGATTAATAAATATATTTCTGAGAATAAGATTATCATCTGATTTTGGTGTTGTGAATAAAGGACTATTTGCCTTAATATAAACAGATAAGTTTTCTAGATTCTTAGGACTTGATAAAATTAGAAGTTTCAGAGAATCTTCATTTTTTAAATCATTTAGATAATTCCTAAGGTCTTGTGAAACATAGATTTTAGTTGAGTTTTTATTTATGTAGCCTAACCTTAGAATTGTTTCTATGCGTTTAATAAGAAATCCTTTTACTAAATGAAAATGATTCTCAGATTCTGTAATATTTGGGTTAATTTTAATCAACTTGTTCTAGTAGTGCGTTCATAAATTAGGTTGACAAATTCATTGTTTCAACTTTTTCCTCT
>CAZTAW010000381.1:0-2782 GCA_964611705.1 uncultured Bacteroidales bacterium | reverse complement strand
ATAATGAGATCTATAACAACGATTTTCAGGATTTGAACATCGGCACACTGGCAATTAATAAAAACAGAGGGAATAACTTTACAGGTTTACAAATCAAATGCAATGATTTCGATGATTGTGCGACAGACATAGCAGTTTCACCTGAAAACTGTGACGGAATTGCCGCATATCAAGGCTCAGACGACAACTCCCCCGAAACCTCAGCCAACAATATGTTTACATGGATGGGTCCCCAGGGAACACCAACGGATTTTAACAATGAAGGGGAACAATTGACATATTTTTATCCACCTGATGGACCAACATATCATGTTGAGCCCCAATATTATTTTAACATTACACCTGATGCCAGTGACTTTGTGGATGAATGGTCTCCTGCGATAGGCTGCCCATCCCATCTGGAGGAATCCGGTTCGGGCGGCGAATTAAGATCCGAGATGATTTACTATGAACAAAAAGCTGACTCTACTTCATCTTTATTGCAACAACTTGAAGACGGCGGGAATACGGATGAACTGAATACGGATGTTCAAACAAGCTGGCCCGAAGAAGCTTATGAAATATACTCCCAGCTTATGGCGGATTCACCTTATCTTTCGGATACGGTAATGGTTAGCGGAACCCAAAAGGAGAATGTTTTGTCAGGTGTAATGGTAACGGATATTCTTTCAGCAAATCCACAGGCTGCCAAATCCGACACGGTGATGGATGCAGTAAACAACAGGATAAATCAACTAACGGATGAGCAATTGGCAGAAATCAACCAGGGCTTGTATATGGTCGGTGCAAAGGAAGCTCTTCAATCCAAAACGGCAAAATTTAAGGCGGAAAGAGCCCGGGCATTATATAAGCTGTTGCGGCTGTTTAGATCGGATACCATCAACCCTGCTCCGGCAGATAGCATCATACAAATACTCGAGGATGAAAATCAACTTTGGGCAAAATATGCCCTGACTTTTGAATATCTCAAGAAACATGATTCATTGAATGTTGTAAATACACTCGACAACATCCCGTCTGATTTCAATCTTACATCTCAGCAAAACAACCAACATCAGTTGTACGAAGATTATTTCGATATACTTTTACAACTTGATTTTGAGGATAAAACAGTTTTTGAGGCGGATTCTTCAGACAGGGTTGAACTTTACTCATTATATGGCAGCGCCAAAGGAAACCTCAAGGCCAATCTTAGAAATGTATTGGTAAACATTGATACCCTGACATACCATGAGCCCTATTTGTTCCCTGATATGAACAAAAGCGTTACCGTATTACCACAGGAGAGTTTGACAAATGATACGAAGAATGAATATTTGCTTGTTTACCCCAACCCGGCCAATACATACGTTTGTATTGAGGTTAAGCGGAATGCTTTAAACAGCAAGGATTATGTATCAATAAGGGATATTTCCGGCAAAGAAATTAAAAAGTTTGAAGTAGAAGGTTATAAGATGCGTAAGATAGTGGATGGAAAAAGTTTCAAACCGGGCATATACTTCGTTACATTGTATGTTAACGGAAGTTCAAAAGAAAGTGTTAAATTTACGGTGAGTCATTAATTATATCATGAATCATACCTTCTGCAAAATTGTAGTAGAAGGTATGATTCTCAAAAGAAATATTATGAAAAGTATAACATTCTTAGTAATATTATTTTTTATTACACTTGTCACCTTTTCGCAAAGCAGATGGGATAATGTTTTCGGCCTCCCAAATAAAAGGGAAGCTTTTAGAGATATTATCGGACTATATGATAAAGGTTACTTTGTTGTTAGTGGAGAAATTACCGAACAATACACCTGGGGGATTAAAACAGATGTAAATGGCAATCCCTTGTGGGATAAAACAATAGGCAACATCGACTCAATGTTTTCAGCAGTTACTGCCATTGAAAATTTGGACGGTGGCTTGGTAATGGTAGGAGGGTATAGGGAAAGCAGTGATAAAAACGGTGAAATGATAATCAGACTGGACAGTTGTGGCGAAAAAATGTGGTGTAGCTACCTGGAAACATCCAACTATACATCAGGTCATTATTGGGATATTATGTTGTTGGAAAACTCCAATTTTCTTGTTTTAGGCCGCTTAGGAACTCCAGAACAAATAGAACAGGTTTATCTGTTTTGCTACAGCCAGGAGGGAGAATTGTTATGGACTAAACCCTATGCAACTAAATATGATTATCCGGAAATTGGGTTTGCAACCGGTAGAGATCTGTACCATTTCAACGATTATTACTTGATCTCAGGATATTGCTATTGGCCTTATCCGGATAACCCTGAGATTTACTATTTGCATCCGATGATCATAAAAGTCGATTCGGATTTTAATGAGGAATGGTTGCTACCTTACGGTATTAATGATTCAATTTTTGGATTGTTAAAGGGAGTACTTCCTCTATCAGAATCAGAATATATGGGGTATGGAAAATGCCTTGAAGATCAGGATACCAGGGCACTGATAATACAATTTGATGAAGAGAGTAATGAAACGGCTTATACGATCGTTCCGAATGAAGCCATCGATCCACCTACCCGTTTTAATTTGATACAAGGAGCTGTTCAGATTACCGATTCTACATTTATCGCTGCTGCCAATTGGGGGCCAGAAGAACAAGGAGGAAATCCAAACGGAGAGTATATATTTGATCTATCAGGTAACATTTTTCAATATAATTCACGCCCCAATAGTGCTGGTAAAAGTCGAGTAATTAAAACTTCTGACGGAAATTACTTGTTTGGAACATATTATAAGAACGGAAATGATTATGATATTTATT
>CAZTAW010000380.1:0-2787 GCA_964611705.1 uncultured Bacteroidales bacterium | reverse complement strand
CCCATTTAAAAGGTAAAAATAAGAAAAATGCGGTATCTCATCCCAGGAAATCCTAATTATTCGATATTCAATCTGTTAGTCTGTGTTTGAATAAAATATGCAAAATACAAATATTAATCTGTCATGAAATTCTTTTGTTATAAAACCAATTGTTTTCAGGATGAAAAACATATTATTATTTGTTTTTATAACACTGATACATGGTAGTGTTTTAAGTCAGGATACCATCGTGGTAACGGAAAAAGCTTTAAAAGTCAGCGGGCAGGCAGAAACAAGCTACTTCCACGAGTATCACGGACAAGCGCCTGTTTATTTAACTGAATAGCTATCAGGATCGGGGGGATTACAGGGGGGTAAAAGAATTTCACGATTTAGGATTTCCCGATCCGATAACTATCGGATTCCCGAATTAGGTGGTAAAACCCCAACCCATCCGATACTTATCGGATCGTGAACTCGGGAACTCGTGCAATCCCGAAATCGAGAATTCAAAATCAGTTCAAATCCGTCGCATCCGCTTTATCCGCGTTCCATTAAAGAATAGAACACAGATGATACGAAGAACCGCGGATTTTATTATTTTAATTGCAATTTTAAAAACCTTTACATAATTTAGCAACTTCAAATCAAACTCCAAAGATTGATGAAAAAGATCATATTTCTTTTTGTTTTATTCATTGTTTCTGTTAGCATTCAGGCGCAAAATATTTCTGTAAAATCCTTTAAGGTTCTTCCCATGGACCAGACAGCCCGCATTACCCATCCGGTAATTGACCAGAACGGCGAAAAATGCGCCCTGATAAAAGTGGTTACAACCCAGCAGGGAATGTTTTTTGAAGGCGGTATGCTGGGCATTATGAAACGCCTGTGGAAAAATGGCGAATACTGGGTGTATATTCCCCACGGCGCCAAAAAGATCACCATCAAACATGATCATCTTGGGGTATTAAGAAATTATATTTACCCGGAAGCCATTACCGAAGCAACAGTTTATGAAATGGTACTGACCTCTGGCAAAGTAAAAACCATTGTTGAACAAGCCGAAATAGAAAGCTTATGGCTGATGGTGACTTCCGATCCCACCGATGCGGAATTGTATATTGACAATACCTACGTGGGCCAAACCCCTTTCCAGAAAAAGCTGAAAAAACAAAAGTACAACTACCGCCTTTCCAAAGAAAAATACAAGCCCGGGGCCGGTATTCTTGATCTGAGAAATGTTACCGATAAAAAGCTGCTTGGGGCTACTTTAAAACCCGACTTTGGAAGCCTGAGGATTACCACCACGCCCGAAAATGGCGCCGAGGTTTTCCTCGATGGTAACAGCACCGGGCAAACCACCCCCTGCACCCTGCAGGAGGTAACAACAGGCGACCACCGCATACGCCTGCGCCGCGACTGGTACCAGCCCAAAGTGGAAGCCCTTGAAATAAAAGCCGGCGAAGCAAAAGAACTGAACATTGAGCTTGTTCCTTCTTATGGTGAACTGAAAATAACCACAGACCCCAAAGCAACTATTTATATTGACAACCAAAGAAAAGGTTTTGGCGAATACAGTTGCCGCTTATCTCCGGGTGTATACAGTATAAAAGCCCAAAAAGACAAGCACCGTGATGCGGAGCAAAGCATAGAAATTGCTTTCCGGTAAAGAAATTACCATAAACAGCTCTCCACGGGGAGCAAAACTTTATATTGATAATGTTTACAAAGGGACAACACCTTATACGACAGAACTTTCTTTTGGCAAATACCAGGTTAAACTTACCCAAGATGAATATGAAGATTTAACGCAAACCATAAATATTACCCAAAGCACAGACAACATAAAACTGGACATGAAAAGCCTTACCAAAGACATACCCGGTATGGTCTTCGTAAAAGGCGGCTGCTTTACCATGGGCTGTACCAGCGAGCAAAGCAATTGCAATGATGATGAAAAGCCCACCCACCGGGTTTGTTTGGATGATTTTTATATTGGTAAATATGAGGTTAACCAGAAACAGTGGAAAGAGATCATGGGTAATAATCCCAGTTATAATAAATGCGATGATTGCCCGGTAGAAAAAGTTAGCTGGAATGATGTACAGGAATTCATTAAAAAGTTAAATCAAAAGACAGGACATAATTACAGGCTGCCCACCGAAGCCGAATGGGAATATGCAGCCCGTGGCGGACAGCAAAGCAATGGATACAAATACAGTGGCAGCAATAATTTGGATGAGGTGGGTTGGTATTGGAAAAATTCCGGTGATGATTATTTAAGCGGAGATTGGGATTGGGATAAGATCAAAAAAAATCATTGTAAAACTCATAAGGTTGGGCAAAAGAAAGCCAACGAGCTGGGCATTTACGACATGAGCGGAAATGTATGGGAGTGGTGCAGCGACTGGTACGGCAGCGATTATTACAAAAGCAGCCCGGAGCGCGACCCGCAGGGGCCTTTTAATGGCCGGAACCGTGTGAACCGCGGCGGCGGCAGGGATTTGCCAGGTATTGCCGTGTTGCGAATCGCGGCGGGGGCTTCCCGGGCGGCAGCAGCGACTACCTGGGTTTTCGTCTTGCCCGCAGTTCTGACTGACATCCCATCTGTGTTTATGAGCAAAACGAGCCATGCGGTGATTGTTTCAAGCCCGGTGAGGTACGAACCGGCAAGAAACAAGAACAGCATGGCGAGTAAAAATATCAGCCCGCAGCTTTATACTGAATCTTACAAAAAATGTAAAGCATTTTTCTGTTAGATGCAGTTATACCGATAGGAACATTAGCTCAATCATTGCAAACCTGTTC
>CAZTAW010000379.1:734-2790 GCA_964611705.1 uncultured Bacteroidales bacterium | reverse complement strand
AAGAAAATGTCAATAATTACTTAAAACTCCAAAGAAACTCTGATCTTGTTGCTGAGGGATTAACAAACAAATCACTGATTTATTTTGCAATGGGGGATTATCAAAAATCATTAGATACCTGCCTTTATGCTCAAACCATATATGATACTATAGATTTAATTTCAAGAAATCATAAGATGCATTGGCTTTTAGGTCAACTGTATTTGAAAATGGATCAAAAAAACAAAGTCATAAAAGAGATAATGCAAATGGATTCAATATGTCAAATGTATAATATAGACCAATTTAACTACAACGAAATTTATAAGTATTATCTTCATCTTAAATCGCTCTTATGCAAAGAAGAAAACAATATTGAATGTTTGAATGAAATTGTTTACAAGTTTGATAACGAGCTAAATGATAAAGTCAAAGATTGGAGTTCACCATTTGATCTGGCATATTTTTATACCGAATTTGGAACGATGTACTCTCAATTGAATCATATTGACAAAGCAATAACATTATTTAATAAAGCACTAAAGTATAATCCTAATTTTGCAATGGCACATTATCATATTGCCAATGCCTACAATAATAATGGAAATATTGACATGGGAAATAAACATAAAAGAAAATTTGAAGGCTTATGGCAACATGCTGATTTAAATGCAAAGGAGTTGTACTCATTTTCTAATAATTAACTTGAAAGGTTAAAAAAGACTTTAATAACAAATAAAAATTACATTTCATATGGTATTCTTTAATAAAAATAAGTTTCTCTCCTGCTTAATGATATTATCAATACTATTAAATGCATGCGGTAGCAGAGAAAAGAAAACTTACGTACATCCTGAGAAGCCATCTACATTAAAGCTTGGACAAGCCAAACTGATTATTCCTCAAGGAGCTGTTGATCAAAAAGCAAGGATTATTGGAAAAATAATAAGTAAGCCCAGCCGGACAATGGCCGAATCAGGGACTATTAGAAGTAAAATATTTCATTTTAGTGGATATGAAGGCAAAAGATTTAACAAAAAAGTAATTTTAGAAATACCTTTTAGAAAGGATAGAACCACAAATTCCAAAAAGGAGCTAACGCCGGCTTACTGGGATAATGATCAATGGATTGATGTAAATGGAAAATTAAACGGATCAAAATTTATTATTGAAACAAATCATTTGAGCTACTGGGCTGTAATTGAGACAAAAGATATTAATACATTTTCAAATACAATAGATAATCTCATCAACAGATATCGTGAAAATCCTAAAAACAATCAAAGATATGTTTTGCCTGTGGCCAAATTCAGAATTAATAGTGATGGTATGGATGGTGTTATTTTCGGTTCAAGTATTCTTGGTTTTTTTTCACATGTTACTCAATTCACCAATATTAAATCTTTGGTTCAGGACTTACTGATACAGGAATCTGTTCCGTTTACTACCAAATTAATACACAAAAAGAATTATCCATTAAGATACCTTACAATTTGTAATCCACTCGACACTGAAAAGAAAACAAGTTTGAATATAGATGATTTTATATTCATTGCTGAACAATCAAATGACCTTCCGCTTGGTCGTCCGGTTGAAATAACTATTGATTCTAAACATAAGAAATTCAGTATTCCCAAATGTTTTACAATCAATGACTATAAAGTTATTTACCCGGAACTTAAAGGTTATAAATACTTTACGGTTGGAGAAGCAGGACATAGAATGAGCCCTGGAAGACCATGGATTAAAAAAATACAAACCATAGGAATGGTCAATGGTTATATAGAATACGAGGGTAAGCTCATGGGGATAATGCGACATTATCAACCCCTGAAATTGGGTATTGATCTGGATACCTACATGTATTTTGTAGCATTTGATGTATCAGAAATGGAATCTTTTCCTGAAATTGGATCGGTTGTTTATGCATATGGTGAAACCAGACGTGTTGAAGGTTGGCCCATTAAACAATACGATTTACCTAAAATGCGGTATCAGAAAACAAAATGTGCTGAGTACTTATCCCTGAAAGGAATAAAATTAATAAAAGGTCAGTTTGTTTAAAAAATCCCTTTAA
>CAZTAW010000379.1:0-724 GCA_964611705.1 uncultured Bacteroidales bacterium | reverse complement strand
GCTGTATTATTCAATTTCAACCAAGCAGATTCATATTACGAAAAAGGAAGAAATTCTTTTCCAATGATTGATAAGTGGTATTATTATTCGGAAGAGATAGATATTAAAAGCTATAACTATGCACCTGTTTATTATATCTTTAAACTTACATCTGAGGGTAAACTAATATATTTAGAAGAGTACGACGAATTTCCGGAAAATGATAATTCCGGTGAATATCATATAAAAAAGGATACTATATCCCTTCTATGGCCGGGAAGAGATGAATGGATTAAAGTAAAATATAAAGTTGAGGGTGAAAAAGTAACCCTTTACAATATAGATACTAAACATAGTCTTGTACTAAAACCATGTAACAATCCAGATTATTTTCTTTTTGGCAGGTGGGAAAGGGACAATGAATCTATCGAATTCAGAAGTGATTATTTATTTCATTCGAGAAATAGCAATTTACCTTACGAAACTGATTATAAAATTAAAGGGGATAACGTTATCATCGGAAGAAAAAAGTTCACATACTCTCTCTCCAAGGATAAAATGACATTAGAATTAAATAAATCAAGTGAAAAACTAATCTATCAAAGAGGTGATAAAAGATAGACGTTGCAAATTATTCAATAACCTGATAAACAAAAAATAAACGCATAAGTTTTATTCATTAACAAGTAACTAAAATGAAAAGAAAAATAAGAAAAAAAATTCTTATCCTACTTCCAGTTTTTAT
>CAZTAW010000378.1:0-2797 GCA_964611705.1 uncultured Bacteroidales bacterium | reverse complement strand
GATTCGGAACAGGTTTGCAATAATTGATCTTATACTCCAATCGGTATAACTGAATATAACAGAAAAATGCATTGCATTTTTTGTAAGTTTCAGTATAAAAGCAAAAAACCAATAAACACGATTTTGTGCAGGCTAACTTAACTTACTTTTTTTCTATTTTTGTATTAACAAAAATATACTGTTATGATTGAATATTTAGGAAATTTGATCAAAGACTGGCTTGTTCGGCTTGGAATGGCACAGGATGTTGCCAAAATAATTACCGACTTTTCAGCTTTCATATTAATACTGCTTCTGGCATGGATATCATATTTTGTTGCAAAAAAGCTGATCACACATTTTGTGCACCTAATTGTCAGAAAGTCAAAATCGCATTGGGATGATATTATGGCCGAAAAGAAGGTGTTTAAACGTATTGCTTATTTTGCACCAGCTATTGTCATCTATTTCTTTACCCCTCTTGTAATACCGGATTACAAATTTATTATTACTGTAGCAACAGTAATCCTTAATATATACATGGTTGTAATGGCCCTTGCGCTGATCTCAAGTTTGCTTACGGCCGTGGGAAACATATATAACACCTACGAAATCTCAAAAACACGACCTATCAAAGGGTATATACAAGTCGTAAAAATTATTCTTTATGTAATTGGTGGTATTATCATCATTGCTAATCTTCTTGACAAATCACCAACAACACTCTTACTATCACTCGGAACACTTTCGGCTGTATTAATGCTGATCTTTAAAGACCCTATCCTTGGCTTTGTAGGTGGTATTCAGCTCACAGCCAACAATATGGTTAAAATCGGCGACTGGATCAGCATGCCAAAATATGGTGCTGACGGAAGTGTAATAGATATATCGCTTACAACTGTTAAGGTTCAGAATTGGGACAAGACAATTACTACCATCCCCACTTATGCACTTGTAACCGACTACTTCCAGAACTGGCGTGGCATGGAGGAATCAGGAGGAAGGCGAATCAAACGATCTATCAATATTGATATGACAAGTGTAAAGTTTTGTACACCTGAAATGCTGGAACAGTATAAAAGAATACAGTTTGTTTCAAAATACGTGGATGAAAGGGATAAGGAAATTGATGCCTACAATAAAAAGTACAAGACAGATAATTCCGTGCTTGTAAATGGCAGAAGGCAAACCAATATTGGTATTTTCAGGGAATATCTGAAATCATACTTGCGACATAAACCCGAAGTAAATCCAAACATGACCTTTCTGGTAAGACAGTTACAGCCGACCGAAAACGGTATCCCGATAGAGATTTATGTTTTCAGCAGGGTGCAGGACTGGGCAAAATATGAGGACATACAGGCAGATATTTTTGATCATATTCTCGCTGTGGTTCCGCATTTTGATCTGCGGGTTTTCCAGAGCCCTTCAGGCTCAGATTTCAGGGCAATAAGCTGTAAAACCGGTAATAAAAAAGCCAATTCCGAATCGTGAAATCGTGAAATCGTGAAATCGTGCAATCAAATCTCCCAAAAAAATAGATAATTTATCTATTTACATCGGCCTTTTAATATCGTATTTTTACAAAAAAAAGGCAAAATAAAACATGATGTAAAATACAGAAGAAAGAACGGTTCAATTGGTCATTGGACACTTGAAGCTGTTAAGTTGAGTGAAACAAGGTATTTGGGCTTTACAAAAGATATTGATGATCGTGTAAAAATGGAGAAAGTTCTGAAACAGGCTGCACACATTATCAACGAAAGTCCTGTTGTAGCGTTCAAATGGAAGAATGAAGAAGACTGGCCGGTAGAGTATGTTTCTGAAAATGCAGAGCAATTACTCGGATATAAAGCCAAGAATTTTATTAGCGGAAAGATCAAATATTTTGATGTGGTGCATAAGGATGACAGGAAAAAACCTGAAAAGGAAGTTAACGAATTCAGTAAAAATATAAAAAGGAAAACATGGACGCATACACCCTATCGTATTATTACAAAAAACAAAAAGACCAGATGGATAGAAGACTCAACCCGTGTAGAGCGAGATGAAAAAGGTGAAGTCATTTATTATGATGGTATCATAAAAGATATTACCGAAAGAAAGGAAACTGATAATCCTGAGATATCCATCGGTATTAAAAAGAAAGAGAAAAAAAATGTTTATTTTGTCCGGGATAATGGTGTGGGTTTCAATATGCAATATTCAAAAAAGTTGTTTAATGTCTTTCAGCGGTTACATACACAAGATGAGTTTGAAGGCACCGGAGTGGGACTGGCCATTGTAAAGAGAATCGTAAAAAGGCATGGTGGCGAAGTCAGTGCTGATGCCAAACTGAAGAAAGGAGCTGCTTTTTATGTGAGCATGCCACAAATCAATTAAAAAAAACTATATTTAAAAAATATTTACAATGACGAATAAAAAAACAGAAATATTACTGATTGAAGACAATCCCAATGATGTGGAGCTTACCCGGCGGGCGCTAAAAAAGCATGCGCTTGATGACAAGCTTTTTGTGGTAAGGGACGGAGAAGAAGCCCTGGAATATATTTTCTGCAGGGGAAAGTACAGCAACAGGGATAAAAACATTATGCCCCGTCTTGTATTGCTTGATCTGAAATTACCAAAAGTGACAGGACTTGAGGTTCTGGAAAAAATTAAAAACAACCGGGAAACCAAAGTTATTCCGGTTGTGGTTTTAACCACTTCACGCGAAGAACGCGATATGGTTAAAAGTTATCAACTGGGTGTAAACAGCTATATTGTTAACCCAACTTGAAAATTTCAACCGGTTTTTTCAACAAACCCAAAAATCTTG
>CAZTAW010000377.1:0-2808 GCA_964611705.1 uncultured Bacteroidales bacterium | reverse complement strand
TTCTAAAACTTAATTTTTTCATTGTTTACGATTTTTGATTTAAAGATTAATTGATTTATAATTTCTGTTTTAAATTTCATTGGCAAAGGAAGTCCTCAAATCGAAAGTGAGTTTTAATTTAAGATTAACCTTATGTTAAAATTTTAACGATTTGGATGTAATTATTTAACATGAATTTAAAATTGATGTAAGTGGCTGATTTAGTGATTTTAGGGTTTGTGTTTGTGAGCTTTTTATGCACCTCTTGGAAGTATAAAACTGTAACCTATACCTTTATAAGTTCTGATGTTGTCGAAGCCGATTTTCTCCCTGATTTTTTTAATATGTACATCGATGGTTCTCTCACCAACGATCACTTCATCACCCCTACCTGGTTGAAAATTTCTTCTCTTGAAAAAACTTTATTGGGCCGTGAACTTAAAAAATAAAGCAGCTCGAATTCTTTTTTGGGTAATTGAGTTTTTATGCCATCCTTTACAACAAGGTATTCATCTTTGTCGATGATGATGTTGTCGAGTTCGATCACATAATGCTTAGAAGTAAAATTTTTTCTTCTTCTCAACAATGCATTCACACGACTGATAAATACATTGTAGTATTTCGCCCAGAGTTGTTGTATTGTCCTTAATCAAGGGATTTTGGTATTCACTCCAACAGTGTCCGTGCTGATCAATTTTAACATCGCCAGTAGTAGTCAGGGATGTTTTTATAACAATATCTCTGTAACCAACAGAATCAAACAAAGTATTTCCAAAATCTATTTTGTCGGTAGCAATAATATCAGCCTTTCTGCAACTGTTGATTACAGATAAAAGAATAATTATAAGCAGAACAGAGATTATTGATTTCATAACAATTAAAATTAGAGTACGTTTATATTCAACCGGTTCGTTTGGTATATTTTGCATATCCTATTGATTCTTTCTTTTGAAAAAAAACACAAAGTTTTCATCAGGCCAAAATTTATCTTTATTAAAATAATAGTATGTTTTATTCTGAAACTCCAGCGTATCATCAGGTTTATACGAAATACTATCAACAGCAACATTTGAGGGAACAATCAATTCAAAGTATGCTGATTTGAGGGGTTTATGCCAGGCTTTGGTTGTTGTAGTGATATATTCAGCTTTATTGCCCAAAACTTCCTGAGTATATCCAATGCAAAGGATTTTATGTTCCAAGGCCTTTATACTAAGTTTAATTATCGCATATTTTTCATGCGTAGTTAGTAAGAGATTTATACGATTTGTATCATTTACATCAAAAGCAAATGCATGTATAATTTTCCCATACGATTTATCTTGCGGAAAGGGATAATATAGTTTTATCAATTTTGATTTTTTTTCAGGATTTTTGTAATGATAAAATCCTGAAATCATTAAAAGGTTTTCTGATAATTCAATGGTAATTTTCTCCCGGATAAACTCAATGTGCTCAACCTGTGTTGATGCATTTTTGAACCAAAGGAATAAAACTATAACAATAAAAATCACCTTTTTCATGGTACCACTAACATTTTGCCTGAATTAATGTTACCATTAATTTCCAGGAAGTACAAATATGTGCCGGGATTTGTAATTCCTATTTTCTGAATTTGTGTTGTTCTGGTTATGGAATAACCTGATGAATTTATTGCAGTTACAGGTAATTCGGATATTCTGTTCCCTTTTATATCAGTTATTGTGATTTTTGTTTTAATAACTGTGCTCATAGGCACATCAATAATAAAGGTGACGTATTCAGAAACAGGATTTGGATAATGAGATATTTCAATGTTATTCTCCCTGGAACAATATTGCTGTATACTTGTGTTTAATTGATCGTAATAAAAAACACCGATGTCGGCTATAGTACCATCGGGATCATCAGGTGAATGTGGGTCTCCGGCATCAATACATGGTGAATAATGGTGAATGTGATAATTCCCGTTTTCAGGATCAATAAACCTGGGATTCCATTGTATATTGCAATATACATCGCATGGCGTACCATTGATATTATAATGGGTAAGTTTTCCGAAGCCAGGGTAAATCATTGGGTTGGAATATATTGCAAACACATCAAATAAATTATACTTAATTGGCTCAATTACTTTATAATGATACGGAACTCCCAATGCATAAGACCAATCATCATTGTAAAAGATATTTCCGATTATTTCAGGATGGTTATCTGATAACCAACTTATACCATAAAAGTAATTTAAAAAGATATTATAGTAAAAAATGGGATCCGATCTATCAAAGCAATTTACTAATGACCATGAATAATCCAAATATTTAGTTCTGATTATCACGTTTTTATTAAAACAGGGAGTTGATTGTCCCTCACACCAAATTCTTGTGAACTTATAAAATCTATTGAAGGTAAAATATGGTGAGGAGTTACCTTTGATATATACACCGGAATTGTATGTAATTTTCGATCGTTTTATTAAGGGTGATGAATTAATGAAATGTATTCCCCTCTCATTTCTACTGATCTTTACAAAATCAAGAATACTACCCGATGAAGTTGAGTCGTGAAACCTTAAATATTTCCAGTCAACCGTATCTGCAATGCCATCGCTAAAATAAATGCTATCATCCTCAGTACCGCATGCCAGTATTGTTCCATAAACATCCATACCATAATTTCCCTTAAATCTGATATTAACTCCGGGATCTATCACAAGCGTATCTCCGGCAGGAATTTTAATATCTCTGAAAATCCAATATGGCAGATCTGCCTCCCATCTTCCTTTTACAACACTATCCTGTATTTCATTCGCTTCTCCTTTCTCAAGCACCTTTTCACTAATATTTTTAT
>CAZTAW010000376.1:0-2819 GCA_964611705.1 uncultured Bacteroidales bacterium | reverse complement strand
AAGATGTTTGGGTTTTGTTAAAAGGCCTTTTTAAGTTGCAATGGAATGCAGAAACCATATACCTTGCGAAAATTGCTTTCTCGATGATACCGGTACTGATTTTGGGGTTTGTATTTTCGGATGAAGTAAAATCATTGTTTACGGGAAATCTTGTTTTTGTTGGCGGGATGTTATTGATAACAGCATCTTTATTACTTCTTACTTACATACCTCAAAAAAGCAGAAGAGAGATTACTTTTCTGGACGCATTGATCATTGGAATTGCCCAGGCTGCTGCTGTAATACCCGGAATTTCCAGATCAGGGGCTACCATCTCAACCGGGCTCATCATTGGAAGCAAAAAGGAAAATATCGCAAAGTTTTCATTTTTAATGGTACTTGTGCCAATTATAGGCGCAAACCTGAAAGATTTGTTTTCAGCCGAAGTTGCAACCGAACAAACTGTTGGTACTTCCGCACTGATCATTGGCTTTTTTGCAGCTTTTATTTCCGGGCTGATCGCCTGTAAATGGATGATTAATCTTGTAAAAAAAGGGAAATTGTTGTATTTTGCAATCTATTGTGTTATTGTTGGCGTAACAGCAATCGTGATAGGAACTTTATAAAATGTCATTGCAAACTTCATTTAAGTTTGATTTCCTGCAGGGGGAAATACTGCTGATAGATAAACCGCTTACCTGGACTTCCTTTGATGTTGTTAACAAAGTGAGAAAACTCATCAAGTATCATTATAAAATTGACAAGATAAAAGTAGGCCACGCAGGAACGCTCGACCCGATGGCAACAGGTTTGCTGATCATATGCACGGGAAAAGCAACAAAAAGTATACAACATTATCAGCAGGGTGAAAAAGAATATACCGGAACATTTTACCTTGGTGCAACCACACCCTCTTTTGATACGGAAACCGAAGTGGATAAGATATTCAAGACCCATCATATCACTAAGAAAAAAATCAGGGAAGCGGCTGCTCAATTCAAAGGAAATATTGAACAAATTCCTCCTTTATTCTCAGCCATACAAATAAAGGGCATAAGAGCTTATAAACTTGCCCGTGACAAGGAAGACATCGAATTGAAATCCCGCAAAGTAAAAATCTCGGAATTCGATATAACCAAATTTGAAATACCTCATGTTGACTTCCATATCGCATGCTCAAAAGGAACATACATCAGATCACTTGCCAGAGATTTTGGCAAAGAACTCAATTCAGGTGCATATTTGTCATGCTTAAAAAGAACAAGAATCGGAGAATTTAAGATTGGTGATGCGCTAAGCTTGCAGCAGTTTGAGAACATTTTAACATTTTTTTCGAAAAATTCTTCTTGACAACGCCCCTGATATTTATTAATTTAGGTATAAAGTATTGACATAACCCGCAAATTTTAATACCTTTGCGGGCTCTTAAAAAAAACTATTGATTATATATAGATATGAAGCTATCACAATTTCGCTTTCATTTACCAACAGAACTTATTAGTAACTATCCGCCAGATAACAGGGACGAATCAAAACTAATGGTGTTGGACAGGAAAACACAAAAGATTGAACATCTGGTTTTTAAAGATATTTTGAACTATTTTGACGATGGTGATGTCTTCGTAATTAACAATACCAAGGTTTTTCCGGCAAGACTTTACGGAATAAAAGAAAAAACAGGCGCCCGTATCGAAGTGTTTCTATTGCGTGAACTTAACCGGGAAACCAGACTTTGGGATGTGCTTGTTGATCCGGCCAGGAAGATTCGTATTGGCAACAAATTATATTTTGGAGAAGATGAAACCCTTGTTGCAGAGGTAATTGATAATACAACTTCCCGCGGAAGGACACTAAGGTTTTTATACGACGGCCCGTACGAAGAATTCAAAAAGACTATTCAAAGACTCGGGCAAACTCCTCTACCCAAAATCCATCAACGTCCGGTGGAACCACAGGATGAAAGCAGGTATCAAACCATTTATGCAAAACATGAAGGTGCAGTTGCTGCTCCTACTGCAGGTCTGCATTTTAGCCGCGAACTGATGAAAAGGCTTGAGCTATTGGGTATACAGTTTGCTGAGATCACATTGCATGCAGGGCTGGGTAATTTCCGTAATATTGAGGTAGAAGACCTTACAAAACATAAAATGGATTCGGAAGAAATGTTGCTTGATGAGCAAACCGCCGAAAAGATCAATACAGCCAAACGTTACAGAAGCAAAGTTTGCACGGTGGGTACAACATCCATGAAAGCAGTTGAAACCGCTGTTGCCATCACAGGGAAAGTAAAACCTTTCAGGGGCTGGACGAATAAATTCATTTTTCCGCCTTACCAGTTTGGTCTGGCCGATGCCATGATCACGAATTTCCATATGCCCCAATCATCCATGATGATGATGGCTGCTGCTTTTGCAGGTTATGATTTTCTGATGAAAGCCTACGATATTGCCGTTAAAGAAAAATATAAATTCTTTACCTATGGCGATGCCATGTTGATCATTTAATGCTGATACCTTTTTAAAACAGCATATCAAACAACATTAGTTTTGAAGAAATACGCCATTATCGTTGCAGGAGGTTCGGGTACAAGAATGGGTACGGAAATGCCCAAACAGTTTTTACGAATTCATTATAAACCCATTTTGTTGCACTCTCTTCTGAAGTTTTCAGCTATTGATAAGAATATTCAAATTATTGTCGTATTGCCTGAAAATCATATTTCTACCTGGAATAAAATTCTGAAGGATGAAAGCATTTCTGTTGCTCATCGGATCGTTGCAGGAGGAAAAGAACGCTTTGATTCGGTTAAGAACGGTTTAAATTTGATTTGTGAAGACGGA
>CAZTAW010000375.1:0-2819 GCA_964611705.1 uncultured Bacteroidales bacterium | reverse complement strand
TGTCCTATCGGCCATTTGTTAGGACTGTATTCGTTATTTGCCTTTAAAAAACTAAGTGTTGTTAATCAGGAAGTATGCAAAACCTGCAAAACAAAAGATTGTATCCACAAAAGCAATCATTATAATTTTGTGGGGCGTTCGTGCACTTCTGAGTTATATCCGCCAAAAATAAAAGATAATCGAAATTGTATTTTATGTGGTCAATGCTTTAAATCATGCACACACGATAATGTGATTATCAAAAAACGCCGTTTCGCCTCTGATTTGTTTAAGGAGATAAAATTCTCCTGGGCAGAAATTACTTTTTTTGTTATTGTCAGCGGTTTTGTTGTTTATGAAATTTTTGTGGAATGGAAAGTAAGCAAAAATATAATTATGACTGTTCCTAATGTTGTTAATCAGAATTTGAATGTTTCAGGCAACTTTGCAGGAATAATAAAAGCAATTATTCTATTTTTGATTTTTCCTGCAATTTTCTATTTCCTATTCGCATGGTTAAAAAGAATTACGTCAAATGAATGCCTTAAAACAGCCCTAAATCAACTTGTTTTAGCAATTTTGCCTGTAACAGCAAGTATGCACTTGCTAAAAGCTTTCTTTAAAACAACGTCAAGGATACCCTATTGGACATATTCGCTTTCTGACCCGACTGGTATTGAAACAGCAGACAAAATCATAAAAAATCCTGAATTATTAAACAATGTTATCCTGTCAGCAGGAATAACACCAGTATTGAATATTATTTCAGTTTTATTGCCTTTTTTAGGTTTGATTTTATCAATCATCGTAATAAATAAACAGAAACATATCAACAGGACTTCAAAAATAATTTCGGTTATTTCGGTAATTTTGTATTCAAGCATATTTATAATAACAATGATAGAATGGAAAGTAATATAAATGAAAAATAAAAGCTGGTAATAGTTCAGTGGTCATTCAGTTGTCATTCAATGGTTATTCGATTGTAACACCAAACCTAAATAACCTTCGCAATAGTCTTCTTCACACTATGATAATCAAGGTAATACATCACCTTTAATGAAAAGCTGTTTGTGGATGGCGATTGAAGGGTGTTTTTTAAATTGCTGTAGAAATCATTAATGAGCTCATTTTCTCCGGCATAAATAGCATTCTTCCATACAACAAGCATTTCGCTTCCGGGAGCAAAATTCCAGGTAAAAACCATATCAATATTAAAGGCATTGTAATTCAGGTCATGGTTTTCGTTGTAATCATTCCTGAGTAACTCACCATTCGTTAACAAATCGTAAAACTGGTTGTAATCAGCTCTTAACCAATAGTGTCGTAAACGAAATGAAAGGGAGGATTTGTTATTGAAAATATAACTGGTCTGCAGGGTATTTGTAATGTTTGTAACATCTCGTTTGCCGAATATTATCTTTTCATTATCATTGTAAATGCTGTCAGTAACATACCCCAGATCGTTTCTGTCTTTGCTGTAATGAAACCTGTGTGAAATGGTAAGCTTATCATTGATTCTGAATCTTGGTGCAATGTTAAACCATTGATTTAACATACTGTATTTTTTACTTACACCAATTCCTCCGCTAAAGTCCACTACGAATTTTTTCCGGTAATCCGGAGAAAAAAACATCCCAAAATAGTTGTAAGCAGGTCTGGCAAAATACCATCCGTCTACCCGCGGTTCGAAATAATCATGACTTGCAATGGGTTGAGTATAGAGATCAGCACCTATAGTCAGGTAGTTTTTAAATGTTGTTCGGGAATGTGCTGAAAGTGATAAGGCTGAGTATTTTCGGGGAAGATAGAGACTTGAATAAGAAACTTCAAATCTGTTATACCAGTTCAATACTTTCCAGAAAGGTTCATAGATGTTATATTTCAGTTCGATTTCATGATTGAATTCATTGTTATTCCTCAGAAAACCCAGGTCATTCGGGTCGTAGGTATTGCTTTCCATTACCTGTTTGTACTCAAAAAGGAAATTACCACTGATCTTTCCGGCTGCGGCATAATATTTAAAACCAAGATTGGTTTTATCTTCCGGATTATAGCGCTGACTAACATTTAAAAATCCCCTGAACTGGTATTTATTCTTTTTGTCCCTGAACCGCATATCAACTCCGGAAAGATTGGCAGTAGTATAGTCTCTTCCCTTATAAACATTTGTATTGTATACACTTATATATGAATTATTTTTCAGCGACTGATCAAAGACGGTCATATTGTAGTTTGTGAAAGGCTGGGTAAGTATCTCTTTCTTTTTCCCTGTTGAGTCTTTAACTTTGGCATAGGTATTTGCTGTCATCGCATTAAAAACACCAATTCCCAGTCCTTTATTGGTTTTACCCGATAATTTGGTAGCATTGATCAATTGTGTTTCGGATGGATTATCAATCACATTTTCTCTTCCGTAATCATTAATAACATCCTGATAACCATCGGGTTCATCCCCGATTCGTCTTGAATAAAAAACACCGTTCCTGTTGAAAAGTTCTGTTCCTTCGGTAAAGAAAGGCCTTCTCTCCTGATAATAGATTTCATAGGGTGAAAAGTTAACCACCATGTTATCCGACTGCACTTGTCCGAAGTCCGGGATGAGCGTTACATCAAGTGTAAAACTCTCATTGATTCCGTATTTCAGGTCCATTCCGTAATTATACAGATAATCCCATCCTGATTTATCGGATTCATTTTCTGCATATGCAGCAATGTATGGAAAAAAAGAAAGCCTGACAGGTGGTTTGATGTTTTTGATTCCCTTCAACACGCCTTGCTGAGACAGAAAACCGCTTTCTTCAATATTGATATAATTCCAGGAGTTGTTCTGACGATAT
>CAZTAW010000374.1:0-2827 GCA_964611705.1 uncultured Bacteroidales bacterium | reverse complement strand
GTCCTCAGGACTCCTGGGGTTCTTTCTGGGAACCGCTTTGTACGAAATTGACATTTTTTTGAAATTAAGAGTTAATAAATTTGTTTTTAAGGATGCATTTGTAAACCATTTTGTTTACAACAGTATTATTATAATACAGTCTTCCCTTTATTAGTAGTACATTAATTTTAAAAACGTTAATGCTTTTGAATGCAGAAATGTCAAAAAATCAATTTGTATTTATATAGTTTCTCTTGATAACCGGGGATTATCAGGGCAATGATTTTTTTGTGAAAAAAGTTGTTAACAGTTTTTTTGAAGAAGGCCTGACAGGTTTTCTTTAAAAAAGTGAATAAGATTCTTTAACGATACGGTTATTTGTTAGCACAAACCTGTCAGGTCTTGCCGGTTAAGAAAGCAATTATCAATACTTCACCACCTTCATTGTTTCTTCTCCACTTTCAGTAACAAGATTTATCAGGTAAATACCTTTTTGAAGTTCTTTACCGGCATTATCTTTTCCATCCCATTGTGCGGTATGATATCCTTTACTTATTTGTTCTGAAATTAGTTTTCTTACAAGCTTACCTTCGGTTGTGTAAACGCTTAAATCCACATTACCTGCCTGCTTGTTTAAAAACTTTATTTGTGTTGTTGATGTAAAAGGATTGGGATAATTTGCCAAAAGCTTTTGCTGTTTATCCTTTGCCCGGGTATCATTAACAGAAACAGGGAAGTTCTCATCCAGAAAATGCACATACTCTGTAAATGTTTTTGCCGTATCGTTGCTGTAAAGTATATGCAGTTCCGTATTTACACCATCTATATGAGGAATAGAATATTTTACAAAAAAACTTCCTTGTTCCACTCCCGCAGTAAAAGCATAATAAAGAAACAAATCACATGTATCCGAAGTATAGCGGTGTTCAAAGCTTTGGCCGTAATCATAACTGTAGTATATTTTGTAATTGGCAGGGTAATGCCATGTAACAAGGTAAAGTTCTCCTGAAGACACCCCTCTTGAAATTACAGGGTATTGACCACATAATACATGGCCGCCAATAGTAGTATCCAATGTGCTTTGGAGATTAAAACTTACACCTCCATTATTACTAAACCTAATATGCAAAGGATAATCAGGTGAGGGAGAATTTCTAACATATATTTCATCTTTTTTAGTTCCTACCTCCGGTCTACCTCCCTTAACATAATCATTTATTGTTTCAAAATTTTTACCATAATCTGTGCTTTTAAGTAAAACTAATTCTTTCTTATCTGTATGAGAGCGTAATATATAAAGCTCACCTTCTGTTACACCGGATGTATAGGTGTTAGTATAGTTACCTGGCGGATCAAGTTCATCCCAGGAGTAAGCATAATCATCAGTAAGCCAGAGCCAGATATGGTAAGAATCATAAATAACCCCGGGAGTTGCATCAGAATACAGATCTGTTATAGGCATTTCTGATGAATATGCTTCTACATAATATCTTATTCCTATTGTTTCTCCATTATCATTTGAATAAAAAACAGCATCATACCTTTCTTCACCATAGACAGGTTCATACCAAATAGATGAAATATATAACTCATTTGGGTAATGGCCGCGTGTCATCTGATAAAGTTGAGCCTTAGATGAAAAGGCACTAATAAATATAAATAAAATTAAAACAATATTTTTCATCTTAATGGTTTTTTTGATCATCCCTGTCAGGGTTTGTGACCCTGACTGGGATGATTCCGTTAATTAATATTTAACTATTTTTTTACAATAATACTGCCCGTCAAACAATCTTAAAGTACAATTGTACAATCCACATGGCAGATCAGGCCAGGTAATTTGTATATTGTTTTCCCCTACCTGGTATTCCTTCGTCTTATGTTTTATCACAAGTTTACCGGTATTATCATATACATTTACCTTTATCATTTTAGCCTCGTTTAATACAAATTTAATATAAAAATATCCCGCTGGAGCGGACGTTATCGTGCGGGCCTTTTATATTATTCTATAATTATCTTCACACTTTCCGAAAAACCATCTCCTGAACTTAACCTCAGCAGATACAATCCCTTTTGCCAGCTTTCAATATCAATAATAATTTGTTCCTTTCCTTTTGGCACTTTTATTTCCTTCACCTTTCTTCCATAAAGATCGAATAGCTGAATGATACAATTCCCTTCCGCGAACTCCCGATAATTATTGGGAGAACAACGAACTACAAACTGTTCCCTAACCGGATTTGGAAAAACTTCAATTAATCCTCTGCTTGTAATTTGTATGGGGGTTATTACTGTTGGATCACAGTTTGGTGTGTCACAGCCAATACTGTCAAGTTTTAATATCCATGTATCATCATACCCTGTATCTGGCAAAACAGGCCAAACATACCCACATGCTGCAAAACCATTGTCATTAGTAACTGTTATATCATATAACCGGTTTTGGCTTTCATCTGCACTTAAATTTTTATATTCTCTATACCATAAGCTGTCACCGTAGCTATTTACTTTTAGTATCCAACCTGAACGTCTTGGTTGGTATGTGTATACATAACCAACGATGACCATATCACCACCATCCAATTCTTTTATATTATTAACATACCTGTGTAATCTTGGGGACCCAAATTTCTTTTCCCAAATTACATTGCCAAGATTATCAAATTTTGTCACACCAATTTTACTGTATGATGTGTATGGCGAGATCATCGAGTCTGCAAAAGAATAGGCTGCAACAAAGTTTCCATCCTCTGTATTGCATAACATTGCCACATGATCTTTATAACTACTACCAAGGTTTTTCATCCATTGCTGGTTGCCAAGGCTGTCGGTTTTTACAACAACA
>CAZTAW010000373.1:0-2829 GCA_964611705.1 uncultured Bacteroidales bacterium | reverse complement strand
AAGAACAATGGATGCATTGCAACCAGTCATTCTTGCATTCCAGAGCAAAGGATGGTTAAAGGTTTTGGCACAATTTGGCCCATAGTTGAAACTGTGGAATAATATTAATCATTATTTGCAAGTTTTTTTTCATTCGAAAGAATAACAAACTCATGACAATAATTCCTGACTTCATATGCACGATTACGCATCATGTTTTTTATAAACGATTGTATTATCCATATAGTTATAGATAGGTCTAACAATATTAAAACAATTAAAACAAACACCTCCGTATTATTAAGATTATTAAGTGGTTTAGCGCAATAGTGAACACAAATTTTAACTAAACCGGCAATACCCCAAAAAACTACAGGGATAACTAGATTTTTTCTGATTTGATAGAGAGAGTTTTGTCTATCCGAAATTAGGTAAATTTTTAAGGAATGATGTAAAACAAATGACCTGATAAGATAAAAATGATTTACTGTGAATTTATCTTCCCCTAAATCTTTATTAAAGCATTTGTTAAATGCACCCCGTATTTCATTTTTCATGTCAATTAGGTACTTATTTTGCATTGGGTTCTCGATTTTAGCTAGCAGGCTTTTATTGATTTTTATTATGTAAAAAACAGACCTGGAAGCCAACACACCAAGAGAATAAGCAAAAGCCAAACTAACAAAACCAACAAATATATTGACCTCACTAATTTTAATAATATTAAATGAAACGAGGATGCATATTATTGCCCCGAGAAAAACATAGCCCGGGAATAAATATGCCAGAAAATCTGCTAAAGAAAATTGTGAAGTATAGGATTTCATTGTTAAAACTTTTTAATTACTTAATAAAATATCAACACCATCTCTCTCTTATTTAAAACAAGACTACCGTGGTAAAATTAATCCTTCAAGCAGCGAACGGACGAATAGCGATTATAGGGATTACGGTCCACTTTATGACTGACATTGACCAAGTGCCGGTCAAAATCACTTACGCTACTCCCAGAGGAAAAAAAGAGGGCGTGCTTCTCTATGTCGTAGAAATTACCATCGGGGGTACGGCCGCCGCCCGGAAGTGCCGCGAAGCCAAAGGCATCCGTTCCGTTTCCCCAATTGTACCAGCCAGTGGTAGATTTTAAACGCTTACCTGCATCATAACCTCTAAATCCTCTATCATCCCATTCCGGATCACCAACACCATAGTGCGTATCAGCATTGCCTTCCAGTATTTTCCATTCATCATCACTTGGCAAATGCCAACCAGAAGGGCAAACGCCCAATGCGGTTTCCAAATCGTACAATCTTCCATAGATATCACAGTTTGAAGGATCATTGTCATAACACCAGCTATTGCCGGTTTCATAATTGAGGTTTTCAGCCATCCAGCACTGGTCTCCTATCTCAACAAGATCGTAGGTTTGACCGCCATAAGTTAGGGTGGTTTGGCCATCGCAGCCGTTCCCGCCTCCGCCTTCCGCTGTGGTAAATTCCCAAACAGGACCAATAGTACTATGATCATAATCGTCGAAAGCAACGATATACCAGTAATAGGTGGTGTTTTCATTTAGTTGTCCGGGATCATAATTTGTGCTGCTATAGTATTCTTCCACCAATGGCGGGTCATCATCCTCACCAAAATAAATATCATAATCCAGAGGATCATCATCCGGATCACTGCAGGTCCAGCTTAGGTTTGTGTTAATGGAAATATTGCTTGCATTGTTATCCGGGTTTGGGTTTGAAGGTTCGGTGGGAGGATCGTTTGTGCCACCGCCTTCATATGAATCAACAATATCATTTTTATTTGCATCTTTTGCATAAGAATTAATGTCATCCCATTCAATATTTTCCGTCTCAAAAACATATAAGTAAGTCCATATCCAAGGTTTTAGATAACCATTATAATCTTTAATAATACCCCATGTGGATTCAAGTTTATACTTATGTTCAGTGTTATAGGAATAATTAGGATCGAAGAAACTTGCTTCATCAAAATTGGCAATCAAGGGAAATCCACTCATCCAGGTTGATGTCATCTGATCAAATGTCAAACCTTCTTTATTAAATATTTGTATAATATTTTGGTTGGGTACTTTTGAATCAATCCAGATGCTCCATCCCCCGGACCATTTATCATAATTAAAATAGAAGATTTGACGGGCTACATTTTCATAATCAAACCAACCTTCTTTTTCGTATAGATCAAGTTGAAGCTTTACAAAACAATTCTCCAGGCCGTTTTCTTCTTCAATAATATCATCAGCATCTCTACCTGATGAGATTTTTCTAATCCCTGGTACCTGATTAAAGTTACTCTCAAGATTGAAATATCCTGCAAGAGAGTTGCCATTTTTTACCAATTCAAGTGTGTATTCCAAGTTTTCTTTATTAGAATAGAATAAACTAAAGTGGTTAGTATAGGCATGTGCAATCTTTTTATTCAAGTCAAAGTCAGCTTCTTCAAGTTGAACAATTTTAGCACTGTCCTCATTCAGATAATAAACATTGGAATTAGATGCATTCTGATCAGATTGGTTAAAAGGCACACCAATTTTTACTCCTTTATTAAAAATAAGGCCTTCAGGTTCAAATTTAACCATCGTTAAGTTTTCACCATTCAAGGAATAATCTTCAACTGCAGTGATAGATATATTCACTTTTTCATTTAATGCATCTTCCGGTATTTCAATACTTGCCCCATCAATTGGCGAAGACGGATCATCAATCATTACCGTACCTCCAATGCTGCCAATTTCACCTTTTCCGTCGGTGTATGTTGGGGGGTCCTGGTTGTTTGGCCCGGGGTCGTTGTCATCATCTTTTTTACATCCCCATAATAAAACAC
>CAZTAW010000372.1:0-2834 GCA_964611705.1 uncultured Bacteroidales bacterium | reverse complement strand
TCGTAATGATTTTTTATACCTTTAACAATGTCTTCTCTATTAAACTCACCAATAATAACCTCCCATCGAGGCCGCTGGCTGTACGTTAGCAGATTGATTGAAATTAGGATAATTATAGATAGTTGTTTTTTCATATTATAAAATATGTTGTTTACATACCTGTCAGGTTTTTGAAACCTGACAGGATTTTTTGTTTAACTGACATTTCTGCTTATGAGTTAATTGGCCACCCCTGCCAGGGTTCAAAACCCTGTCGGGGGTAGCAAACATTTATTTCACAACAAACTTCCCTTTATCCAACACCCTGCCCCCGCTTTTTAGTTCTATCAGATATATCCCGCTTTTCCACCGGCTTACATCTATTTCCGTTTGGGTTTGGGTTTTGAATAGATGCAAGCATTTTATTTCGCGGCCAAACATATCATAAATAATTAAGTCAGAATCACCTTGCAAACCATAATGCACTTTGCTTACTTCAAAGCTTCCGGTTTGCTGCTTGCTGACTGTGTATGCCGGTAATTCTATGCTTATTTTTTCATTTGCCGGGTTGGGGTATATTTTTAAATGGCTTCCTTCTGCTGTGGTAAAGGGTTCTTCCATATCCACCCATATCCCGCAATCTATTGTAAGGGTATCCGAAACAATGCTGCCCGGGCAAAGTGTATCGTAGTTTAATTGTACATTGTAAAGCGTATCATCCTGTAAATCCTGGTTGAGTTTATAGAGGTATATGTCCCAGTTTGGGCCATTTGGTGCAAATCCGCAAAGTACAAGTATTTTATTATCATAAGTAATTTCAGTATTGCGTGGCGATTGCAGGGCATCAAATAAGGTTCTTTGGATAATAATGTTGCCAACAGTATCCGTTAAGAAAATTTCACAATGACCCTGGTAGGGAGGTTCCTGTTCCTCCCATCTGCTGCCAATAACAAACAAAGTATCTTTTAATATGGATATAGTAGATCCTGAAGCACTTACCTGGTTGCTATCAATGCTATGTAAAATTATCCTTTCCCCATTATTCTTGAGTTTGAATATTGTAGGAAAATGATCAAATATACCATAGCCCCGGGTTCCAATACTACAAAAGTGATCAGCATAATGAACCGTCTCATAGGAATCATTTGAATCATAAGTAGAATCGTTCCAGATCACATTATATATCTCGTTACCACTTTGATCTACTTTTATCCACATACTGTTAGTACCACTTGTTGGTGAATATTTACATGCACCGGTTATCAGGTAAGAACTATCACTTGGGAACATAGTAAGATAAAAACCTTCTTCATTATAAATACCCGGCTTAAGCTGTGCATATAAATGCGACCATAGAACTTCACCGGTTTGATCCAACTTAAACAGGAATATCCTTTCATAAGGATCTGGGCTATGGTACATGCTTAGTGTTAAGTAACAGGAATCTGGCGTTTGAATTACTCTCACTCCTCGGTTAAAAGATTCCGAATGTAGTACTCTGCACCATTCTATGTTTGCACATGCATCCATTTTAAGTACAATGGGATCCTCATCAATATCATATTTACTACAACGGAATGTCATGATATAGCCCCCATCAAAGGTCTGGTTAATGTCATTTATGTAATAACGATAGGCCCCTTCTCCTATCTTCTTTTCCCAAAGAACTTCTCCATTAATATCCGTTTTAATTAACCAAATATACCGATGGTAGTTACTTATATCAATATTTGCAGCTATTAGCATTCCATTATCGTATGTTTCTATCACTTTTCTTGGATTCGCATTAATATTATCGCCATAAACATGGGGCCATGTTTGTGAATTGATATCACAAACAACTATGATAAAAAATACGAAAGCAATTAAATATTTCATTTTGCATGTTATTTTGTAACAATCTGCTTTTCCCCTCTTCAGACCTGTCAGGTTTTCATAAGAACGCACTATCAGTGTTAGTACAAAGGTAAACTTCTAACTAAAAATAATCGTCCCCTTTCTGCTTATCATACCGCAATACTTCATCCTGAAAGTACTCAATGGAAACACCGGCTTGCCTGAACATTTCTTCCGATTCACGGCCGGCATGGTATTTCTTTTCACAAACCACGCGTTCAATACCGCAATTGATCAACAGCATGGCACAGGTGCGGCAGGGGGTCATGCGGCAATAACAGGTTCCTCCTTCAAGGGAAATTCCCAAACGGGCTGCCTGGCAAATGGCATTTTGTTCGGCATGCACCGTCCGCATGCAATGGGTGCTTGTACTGCCGTCTTCATGTGTAACCTTCTTTAACAGATGCCCAACATTATCACAGTGGGAGAATCCCCCAGCCGGCTCGGACATCCTCGTCCGGGTCGATAATTCATTTGCAAAAGTTTTCATACCATTGAAATCCATAATGTAACAAACAAATATATTAATAAAATCCATCAAAATATTACAGGCATGTTAATAAGATTAATACATCGAAAAGATTATTTTTGGGGTCTTCAGACAAGTACAAGCGGATTAGTGTGGGAATTAAGTTTAAGTTTACAGTAAGAACATTGACGGGCTGACAGAAAGCGATAGTATGGCTTACTGCCATGCTATCGCTTGTTGCTGTTCAACCGTGCTTCATATCCTGTTTCCGCACCTCTGTGAGACCTCCCGTGGTATGATAAATAACCTTCCCTCCATGTCCCCGCCACATTTACATCCAGATGTCCGTGTAGTTTTTGGACTTTGATTTGTTATGCAATCTCATCCCATCGGTTATGCCTTATGCGATTCGTATTCCCCGGGGCAGAGGTTTGCCTCCAGCTTCCTTCAGATTCCACCTCGCAATGGACACCCTTGCTATTGGCTAATG
>CAZTAW010000371.1:0-2843 GCA_964611705.1 uncultured Bacteroidales bacterium | reverse complement strand
TTTATTGATACGGCTTATTTCAGATTCTCATTAAAACGATCAACAGCCGATTTTTTATCATACATAAAAAATGAAAGTAAAGAACTTTTCAATCTGATACCTGAATATTTCAGGGATTTTGGTATTGAAATACTGGTCTTTTTTGCCCTTTCTTTTTTGCTTGTTTTTCTTTCATCAAGGATTAAACTTGTAAAACCGGATATTAAATTAAAAAACTGGTTTTTCTATATAAAAAGAAGTACATACTTCATTTTGGTGCTCGCATTCTCGATCATTATGATCAGAGGTGGTTTTCAACTGAGGCCCATCAGTAATGCAACGGCATCAAAGTACACAACATTCGAAAACATCCCCCTGGTATTAAATACACCTTTTACCATCATCAAAACAATTAACCAGCCCGTATTAATAACCAGGTATTATTTTTCTGATGAAAAGCTCAATAAGATATACTCCCCTTTGCACGTACACTCAATATCAAAAAATGAGAGCTTCAGAAACAGTAATGTTGTTATTATTATTCTCGAAAGTTTTACAGCAGAATATACCGAAAGCCTAAATCCGCATTATCAAAAAATACCGGGCTACCAGGGTTATACTCCATTTCTTGATTCATTGATGCAACACAGCATATATTTTACGGCATATGCCAACGGAAAAAGAAGCATAGAAGCCTTACCTGCAATTTTAGCAGGATTACCCATTTTAATGAACACAGATTTTATTTCATCTCCGTATGCGGGCAACAAGATTGATGCACTGGCAAACATTTTGAAAAGGCATCAATACCACACCGCCTTTTTTCACGGGGGAAGAAATGGTACCATGGGCTTTGACATTTACACCCGGATCGCTGGTTTTGAAGAATATTACGGTCGTGATGAATACGATAACAATGCTGACTACGATGGCAAATGGGGAATTTTTGATGAGGAATTTCTGCAATTCTTTGCCCGTAAAATCAATGGTTTTGAACAACCTTTCCTGGCTGTTGTCTTTACTTTGTCATCGCATCATCCTTATACTATTCCTAACAAGTACGAAGACAAATTCAGCAAAGGGAAATTAAAAATCCATAAGAGCATCCGTTATGCCGATTTTTCACTAAAGAAGTTCTTTGAAACAGCGAAAGAAATGCCCTGGTACCAAAACACCATTTTCCTGATCACCTCCGACCACGCCTCAAAAACACATTTGCCGGAAAATCAAAACATTATTGCAAGCTATGAAATACCCCTGGTGATTTATTTTCCGAACGACACCTTGAAGCGAAATTGCAATACTATTGCCCAGCAGGCCGACATCATGCCAACGATTTTATCTATGCTGAATCTCAAGAATGAATATCTGGCTTTTGGCAACGACTTGCTGAATTGCAAAAACCTGCATTTCGCGATCAGTTATCTGGATGGTATTTACCAATTCATAAAAGATGATTATGCCATATATTTTGATGGAGAAAAACTCAAATCAGTTTATGATCGCAAGACAGGAAAAGAAATCGAAAGAAATGACCCGGCATTCCCCGAAAAACAGGTCAATGAAGATTTGAAGATACTGAAAGCCTTGATACAGAATTACAACAACCGCATGGTAAACAATCAATTGTATCCTGAAAACTGATCAACATAAAAACCAAAGCCAAAATTATTATTAATCCGGCATCCGGAATTGGAAAGCACAAGCTGATAGAAAAATACATCAAAAGATATATTGATCATAATACATTTGAATACTCAATAGCTTATACCAGCAAGCAGGGCGATGCCACGCTGGTCACGGAAAAAGCCATCAATGAAGGTTGTAAATTATTGATCGGGGCTGGTGGCGACGGAACCATCAACAAAACAGCCCGGTATATTATACTGATTCGGAACAGGTTTGCAATGATTGAGCTTATGTTCCTACCGGTATAACTGCATCTAACAAAAAAATGCATTGCATTTCTTGTAAGATTCAGTATATTGGTACAGATACCCTTTTAGGAATTGTTCATCAGCTTTGCCAACTCAAACCAGTTTGGCTACAACACCCGCATTGCCCCCAAAGCCGAACTCGATGACGGACTGATTGATGTTTGCATTGTAAGTAAAGTTCCACTGATTGAATTGCCTGTGGTTGCTCATTTTCTTTACTGCAAACAATTCAACAAATCAAAACATCTTGAAATTCACAGGGGCAGAGACATTACCATCATACAGCACAAAAAGCACTATGTGAATATTGACGGCGAAGCGATTAAATTGGGAAAGCGATTGCATATCACCATCAATCCATTATCTTTGAACATTATAACACCAGCATAGATAAAAACAATGTCGAAGAAAAAGAAAAAAACAGATGTGGTGTATTCCACCAATCCCGATTATAACTATCATTATGAAGAAGAAGCGCAGGAAGAAACCCTCCCGCCCCGGCAACAAGATTTAAGGGTAAAAAAAGACAGTAAGGGAAGAGGCGGTAAAATAGTAACGCTTGTCACTGGTTTTGTTGGCACTGACGACGACCTGAAATCTCTTGGCAAAACACTGAAATCAAAATGCGGTGTGGGTGGCTCGGTAAAAAATCAGGAAATTCTTATACAGGGAGATTTGGTTAAGCGGGTACTGGAGCTTTTGAAGGAGGCAGGTTATAAGGCGAAAAAGTCGGGAGGGTAATTAAAGCAGCAATTGTATACTGAGAATCATATTCTTATTAAGGAAAATTTGAAATTGGAAACGAGGCAGTATCAAAAGCTTAAGCATAAAGTTTACCTTATATGAATTTCAACTCTTTCAAACAACCTTCAATCATCCTCCAGGTTCTTTCGATGTCGCTGTCGAGGCCAACGGAAAATCTGATCA
>CAZTAW010000370.1:0-2853 GCA_964611705.1 uncultured Bacteroidales bacterium | reverse complement strand
ACGTACAAAAGAAGAAATAGATGAAGGGAAATTAAACATCAGTTCTTATTTCCCCGGCTTTGAAAAGAAATCGGTTAAAAATAAACAAGTATATGAGAACTTGAAATTTTTTCTCCGCAAAAATAATGAAGCTGCCAAGGAAAAGGGAGCAAAAATATATTATGATTCAATTATTAATGCATTGTTGGAAGTTTTGGACAGAAGTGGAGTAAAGCGAAATGTAGTTGTAATAAAGAAAAATGGAGATAAAGAAAAGGAAATAACACAAAAACGGTATTACACAAAAACATCTTTTTTTGAAGAGTTGGAGAAAAAAAAGCAATTAAAACCTTTGTTAAAAAGAATGGCTCGCTGGAGTAGAGAAATCCATAAGTGTACGGAAAATTACAATTTTAAAATTATCAAAAGGATAAGTCGATACATTAGATATAAACTTCCCAAAGTTTTTAAAAACATGGATGTTGGCAAAGTCAATGAATTTATAAAAATACCGCAAGAAGGTACAGGTATTGATAATTTAGAGTATAACGAAAATAAAGGGTATATTTTTAAATCCAAAAATCCTGTATATAATAACATTTCAGTTGAAATAGGCACAGTACATTCCGTAAAAGGCGAAACACATACAGCAACTTTGTACATGGAAACATCTTATCATGCGCAGAGAAATATACTCGGTCATGAAAGTGAAAAAATTTCTGATTTTATATTAAACAAAAAATGTTGTTTGCAGGAAAATAGAACATATCATAAAGAAACCATAAAAATGGTTCATGTAGGATTCAGTCGTCCTACTCATTTACTTTGTTTTGCTGTTTGTGAGGATCGAATAAATAGGGAAGATTTAAGTAATAGGGAATGGAAAATAATTGAGGTTTAAATTGTAAACCGACATTCAGAGCAGAATTGGTTACGACAACTGATTTGGTCAAACAATTAAAAACAGCTTTAACCTGATGAAAGCCGACCCTTCGCATCCATACACAACTTGTCCCGGTTTTATTTCGGGATTGGCAAGTCGCACAAGCCGAAGCGCAAACCAAAACTTGCCAAAGAGTCTGGCTGCCCTACCGCACGGACAGACTGCGGATACAAAGCACAGGCACACAACACATGGTATAGTGCATGAGGGTTTCAGAGGTATTCGAGTGTTTGTGGCTCGTAAAAAAGGTCGGTGTAAACTGATAGGAAATCGCTTCGTAATCCCGCACGACACCATACCATCAACCGTTGGGCGTAATTTAAAAAACACGATGATTTATGGAAAATAATCAAAATAAAAGCGGGCATTTTCAAATCAGTGAAATAAGAGAAGAATATCAAACAAGAGAAAAAGAAATTTCAGCTTTGCTTCTTGCTACAGAAAAAATTTTAAAATCTGAGAAATTTAATGTTATTGCCAAGCACGTATTTGATAGTTGTGCAAATCTGATTGGAGCAAAGTCTGGGTATGTTGCCCTATTATCTGATGATGGTGCAGAAAATGAATTATTGTTTCTGGAAGACGGAGGAATGCCGTGTAACGTTAATCCTGAATTACCAATGCCAATTAGAGGTTTGCGAGAAACGGCTTATAGAACAGGTAAAGTTGTTTATGATAATGACTTTATGAAAAGTGAATGGGTAAAATTTATGCCCAAGGGACACATGGATTTAAAAAATGTGTTATTTAGCCCGCTTAACATTGATAACAAAACAGTTGGAATAATGGGATTTGCTTGTAAAGATGAGGACTTTACAGAAAATGACGCAAAAATAGCTACCGCATTCGGAAACTATGCTGCAATAGCCCTTCAAAATAGCAAAATACTTGAAAAGATGAGGTATGCGGCGGTGAAGCAGGCATATAAAACAGAGAAAGAACTAATAAATTGAGTGAATTATGAAATATAATATATCCTTGTATTTGAGTATTAATTAACCCTTGCTGTATATATTGCTAAATCAAATTTATCGCTTCAACATTTAAGTTTATGAATTATTCGGGCTAACAGACCCAATTCATCCAAAAAGCAAAAAAAATTTTTTACAAAAGGGAAAAATCAATCCTTCCCCTGCCAAATCTCCCAGGCCTTATCAGCCTGAAGTGCGAACATTTTAATACCGTTAATAATGGTAGCCCCTGCTTTTTCACCTAATTCCAGAAAACGGGTTTTTGAAGGATTATAGATCAAATCGAACATGATGTGGTCACTTGTTAAATGCTCATAGGGAATGGAAGGAAAGGCCATCGTGCCGGGATGCATGCCCAACGGGGTTGTATTCACAATGATCAGGTGTTCGTGCATAATTTGTTTCGTAACTGCCCAGTGTACGATATGGTTGGCTTTTAGTGGTCTGCGGGTAATGATCTCGTAACTGATGCCCAGCTTTTTAAATACAAATTCAACAGCTTTGGAAGCACCTCCCGATCCGATGATCAGGCCTTTTTTGTGGTTTGGGGTCAGATACGGTTTTAATGAATTTTCAAACCCAAAAGCATCGGTATTAAAACCTTGCAGAAAAATGTCCCCATCGCTATCGTGAATGATCTTAATGGTATTTATTGCCCCAATAAATTTTGCATAGTAATCCAATTCATTGAGATATTTGATAACAGATTCTTTATAAGGAGTGGTAACATTAAGCCCGTATAGTACTGGTTCATTTTCAATCAGGGAGGGAAATTCTTCAATTTTTTGAAGCTCATATTTCTGGTATTCGTAATCGGAAAGTCCGTTATCCTTGAACTTTTGGCTAAAATAGTCGGGTGATTTTGAGTGGGTTAATGGATTTCCGATTATGCCAAATTTCTTCATTATACTGTAAAAATATCAATATTTTACTTCTCTGGCAAATCTTTTTTACCGGCAA
>CAZTAW010000369.1:0-2863 GCA_964611705.1 uncultured Bacteroidales bacterium | reverse complement strand
AAAATTAACGCGGCATGCTTAGGATTGCAATACGGGGTTGGTAGAAGGGATACATCAGGTTTGCAAAAAAAATAAATCTGATCCTATCGGCATAAAGAGAACATAAAAAATAGTTCAAAGGAAACTTTGAAATGAACTAATTTTATATTAACTTGTGCTCAATATTTAAACCTTTAAATCATGAAACCAAAACCAGTTACACTTATTAAACTCTTGTTAATACTGGTATGCTTACCGGTGTTGCTACAAGCCCAAACCATAAGCATTGATTCTACCTTTGAAACCGATGCTGAAATCTTCCCTTTTAACCAGAATGATTCCATTTACGGACTTTCAATAAGCGGACACGTTGAACTTTTCTCGGATACAAGTCTTGTCAGGATTGTTTTAGTTGATACCATGTACAATGAATATATGGTTTACGAGGCTTATCCGTTAATTACATCAGATACAAGCTTTGACATTGAATCTGTTTATGATGAGACATGTTATCTTGATGGTGTTTTTCCTTACTCACTAGAAATACAGATTATTGAAGCAGAGATTGAGATTGAATATTTAACATACAGGGAGAATTATGTAGAATCAGCTGACTCACTTAGGTTACTTCAAAAACAAGTTATTGAGATTGGTAAGATAAATGAAATAAATGCAAAACAAGCTGATGAGGGATTGTGGGGAGCAGATACAACTTGCTTTAGTTTGTTGCCATACAGCAGCAAAAAAGAAAAATATGGTTATAAATACAATCTGTTAGGATGGGATTATTTCTCTGCTGGTATATTCACATTATACGGACGTGAATATCCCGAGGATAACACTGGATTAATAAGCGAGTTTGATTGGCGAAACCGACATGGGGCAAATGATGGTGAATCACCTTATTATGATCATGATGGAGGCCCGCACGGTTGGATGACACCAGGCAAAATACAAACACACCTCTGTGTTAATACTTGCTGGATTTTTGGTGTAGTTGCTTCCTTGGAAGCATGTCTGAATTTATATTTTAACAAGGTAGAGTATCCAAATAATGATATCCAATTCGATGCTGTCTTGTCTGAACAGCATGTATTATCATGCAATGATAGTCATAATGAATGTTCAGGAAATCCATCAAGTGAAACTCATCAATTTATTAAGGAAACAGGTGTTGTTGAAAAAGATCCTTGTTGCCCTTATCAAACTACAGATACTAATGTACCAAATTGTGAAAGTCAGTTAGAGTTATGTGAAAATCCACTATATAAAATTAAATCACAAGGATATAGAGGTATTCCACATCACGCACTAACTTTAAAAAAAATAAAAGAAACAATCATAAAATATGGCCCTTCTCCAATAACATTTGTTGGTGAGAATCATTGTATGTCATTAATCGGATTTTCTAGAAATAAACCCGGAGATAAAATTCCCAGGGGAGCCAGACTTGATACATTAGTATTAGATAAAACCTCTATTTGGACTAATACATTATATTTTATTTTTAAGAACAGTGCAAAAGATGATACTACTTACTACAGGTATATTGAATACGAACCAAACTCATTTGAAGATTTAGAAGCTTTTAGAACTCCATTTGAACAACTTGGGTCTGTTGAACTAGAACGAATGTGTTTAGATATGGATAATGATGGTTATTATAACTGGGGTATTGATATTGAAAACAAACCAATAGATGATTGTCCGGATTGCCCGGATGATATGGATAGTGATGATTTTAATTCACGCATTGGACCATATGATGAACAATATTACGGAAAGCCTGTCTCACCTGAGATGATTGTAAAACATCTTGGTGTTGAAATTGAAAATGGTTCGACATATACAATTGACATTGGTTCCACACCTCCATTTGGCTTTCATATCTATAATTATGGAAATGCCCAGTTAAACCTTTATGAAACGTTTCAACCCTCACCCAATGAACCAATACAATTATCTGGTATTGATGTTGAATATTTTAGTATTGATGAAGAAGGAGAACCCGGGTCAAATAAAATTCCAATGGACGGCGGAAGCGAATATTTCAGAATTGATTTCGATGGAAGTGGTAAAGATAAATATGTAATTGATGTTACCATTCTCCTTGATGAGATTGATATGGATGAATATAAATTTACTTTAGTTCTAGCGGATTGTGAAATACCGGTTGACCCCACATATATATCAAATGATACAGAATGGAACAATGGCAATGCCTATTTTGGTGATGTTTTTGTCAATAATAATGCTACCTTAACAATAACATCAACAATAGGATTTGGGGAATCAGCAGGGTTGCATATTACAGAAGGTTCGAAAGTGATTCTTGATGGTGGTATATTAACCAAAGCCTGTGACGGCTTTTGGCCTGGCATTGATGTTTATGGCGATCCGGGCTATAGTCAGTTATTAACAGATTATCATGGGATTTTAAAAGTAATCAATGGCGGTATAATACAATATGCTGAAACCGGGGCCGAAACAGTTCCTGTAATTCCGGGTGATGGATTTGTTTATGCCGGTGGAATTATTAAAGCTGAAAATGCCACCTTCAGAAATAATATTATTGGAGTCAGGTTTAGCCCCTTTACCAACAGAAACCCGGGATCGGGAGAAGAATGGCCCAACTTTAGTTATTTCAGGGATGTTTTATTTTCAACCGATGACTGGTTTTACACAGTTGAACAGGAAATACCACTTGTGCACCTGATCATGGAAGAAGTTTTTAGTGTTGATGTTGAAGGTTGCGTTTTTGAGAATATTTATAATAATCAATTAGCTGATCCTTACATACGTGGAAAAGGAATTTACAGTTTTAACTCCGGGTATACAATACATGAATATTATCCTTCCGATCCGGAAGCCTCACCTAAAAGGA
>CAZTAW010000368.1:0-2868 GCA_964611705.1 uncultured Bacteroidales bacterium | reverse complement strand
AGTGTCTTCTGATGTTGATTATTGTAGAGACGAAAAAGATAATTTCTTGTTAAACCTGGCTATTGATGGAAAAGCAGATTATTTGGTGACAGGCGATCAGGATTTACTTGAACTAAAAAAACTGGGAAAAACTAAAATCATTACAATAGAGGAATTGAAAAAACAATTAAAACTGAGACCATAATCACGACACCACAACAAGCGGTCATGCTTCATAGCCGCTCGGTTCTCCGGTGACAATTACAGAGTGAATGAAAAAATGTGTATCTTTATCGAACGGCAGTGAAGGCGGCTACGAAAGCATACCGCCCATCCGTTGTACATAAAACCAGAAAAATGAAATCATTTTTAATACTACTGTCATTATTTTTTACAGTTTCTTGCAATGGACAAGCGGTAGAAAAAGAATATTTGACCTTAATTCAAGAGATTATGGTAAAAAGAAATGAATTTAAGTCTTGGTATATAGAATCTGATTCAATTCAGAAAGATTCGATTCTCGTCAAAGTCAGAAATTATCTAAAAGGAACAATTTCGAAAGATATATTTCCATATTGGTATGGCACAAAATGGGATTTCAATGGTACTACCAGAACTCCCAAGGAAGGAAATATTGCTTGTGGTTATTTTGTAACAAACATATTAACTGATTTAGGTTTTAAAATTCCACGAATAAAATGGGCACAATCGGCATCTGAAATATTTATAAAAAAACTTGCACCAAATGATATAAAACGATTCTCAAATAAACCAATTTCTGAAGTCAGTAAATACCTGCTGACATCTGGGGATGGCGTTTATCTTGTTGGACTTGACATTCATGTAGGATTTATCATTGTGGAAAATGATAATATTAGCTTTATTCATTCAAATTATTACCAACCAGAAATTGGAGTCATGTCTGAAAGTATTGATTCAAGAAATCCATTACGAGACTCTAACTATAGAATAATTGGCAAATTAATGACAGATCAAATGATTATAAACTGGCTATTTAACACCAGATATGATTAGTTCAAATTATTTACATGCCATAACACGCAATAAAAAAACATAGGGCGGAAAGTGCTAAATATGAACGATATAACATTTAATATACGGCTTGGCAACGTGATAGGTAGGTGCTTCAAAATACCCTACGTTTCTTATTGCCATCCGTTGCATCAATTGAAAAAATATGATAAAAAGAGCAATTATAATATCAATTATTATAACCTTAGCAAGTAATAATTTGTTTGCTACAACATATTATGTCTCTAATAGTGGTGACGATACGAATAGCGGTCTATCTCCTGCTGACCCCTGGTCATCGATTGACAAAATTAACTCTTCAACTTTTCTTCCAGGCGACAGCATTCTATTTAATAGGAATGATACTTGGAATGAAAGACTTAAAGTTCCTACAGCTGGAGCCAGTGGTTTAAATATATTGTTTGGAGCTTATGGGACAGGTAGCAAGCCCATTATCGATGTCTTATCAAATGATATCCATTCAATTTCTTGTTATCGGTCTTTCATTACTTTTCAAGATTTAGTACTTAAAAATAGTACATCTACTACTTTGGCTATCTCTGTTGTTGGTGGTTGCTATGGTATTAATGTATTTAGAGTTGAAATCATTAATTCCGGTCATAATGCACTAGCTATAGCCAATGGAGGAAGTGATATTTTAATTGATAGTGTACGCGTAATTAACGCATCAAATAATGGTATAATCCTTAAAGGTTCTGAGTTTAACAAACTCAGTAATGTCATAGTAGAGAACTGTTACGTTTCTGGCGTTACAAAAAATGACGGTATAGTAGTGCATGAAGACGGTAATAATCACACAGCCGGGTCAAATTTTATTATTCGAAATAATTATGCGGAATTTTGTGCAGAACAGGGATTTGACCTTACCACGGGGACAAATATTATTTTACGGAATAACATTTCCAAAAATAATGGCGAGGTTGGTGTGGTTGTCGGACATTCTGCTGATAGCGTTACGATTCACAGTCACACAAGTCTAAATGAACCCACTCAACAAGTTTCTGCAGCTATAAATATAGGAGGAGATGTAACAAATGTAAAGCTTATTTATAGTCAAATAATAGGTGATGGGCATCACTTATTAGGATCGGCGGAGATAGTGTTGAAATTTACAACAATGTTTTCGCATGGGACGGCGGAAACAGTTTGTTTGATTTAATTGGTGAAATTGAAAATGTTGTAGTGAAGAACAATGTTTTTACCACCCTACAGGGAAGTATGAACAGGGCAATACGTTTTTTAGCTCCTACACGCCCTCCCGATCATCCCACCTTTGAGTTTGATAATAATATCTATTATTCTCCTGACAGTGTAGTTACAATATATTCTAAACATGATTCAAACAATTATTCTTTGTCAAATTATCAAACAACTTTTGGGCAAGATTCGGCTAGCTTTTTTGCTAAACCTGAATTTGTAGATCGTGTTGGAAGTGATTTTCACCTAACTTCTATATCACCCGCAATAGATATGGGTGTTGATGTTGGCTTAAACTTTGATTTTGACAGTACTTTTGTGCCATATAATTTGATTCCAGACATTGGTGCGTTTGAATATTCATTTCCTACTTTAGTTAGGGAGAACAGTTCTTCTTTAAATGTATTAGTTTATCCTAATCCCGTAAATAATTTTCTTTTTATTGAGTCAGAGATGGAGATAAAGCATGCATGGGTTGTTAATATGCAAGGACAAATAATGGATGTTGAAATTATGAATTCTTCTATAAATACCGTTAATTTAACGAATGGTTTCTACTATTTAATGCTAGAAAGCGGAAAAGAAATATTCACTACGAAATTTATTGTCCTACATTAGTAATTAAATATTATTGTTAAA
>CAZTAW010000367.1:0-2886 GCA_964611705.1 uncultured Bacteroidales bacterium | reverse complement strand
CAGGATAACAGCCCCGCCTTTTTCCAATATTTTTTGAATGGTTGGAATCGCTGCATCTATCCTTGTGGTATCTGTAATTTCATACTTGTCGTTTAAGGGTACGTTGAAATCTACCCTTATGATCGCCTTTTTATCCGTAAAATTATAATTGTCAATGCTTTTCATGGTGAATAAATTTGAATGTTTGGATTTTCAAAATTACGATTTTCACGGGAATTTATCGTTAAATTTGCATTATATTATAAATCAATTCTATGGAAAAATACGAAGGCAGGATCATTTCAAAGCTTCCCAGGCAGGAGACTTCCATTTTTGCCGTGATGAGCAAAATGGCTGCCGGACATAATGCCATTAATCTCAGCCAGGGTTTTCCCGATTTTGAAGTATCACCGAAACTGATCGAACTTGTCAATAAATTTATGAAGGAAGGGCATAATCAATATGCCCCGATGACAGGGATCGAAATTCTCAGGAAGGGAATAAGCGATAAAGTAAAATACCTTTACGGTGCTGAGTACGATCATAACCTGGAAATAAATATTACAGCCGGAGCAACCGAGGCAATATTTTCGGTTATCTCTGCTATGATAAAGGAAGAAGATGAAGCCATTGTTTTTGAACCGGCTTATGATAGCTATGCTCCTTCAGTGAAATTGAACGGTGGAAGGGTTAAATACTGCAAACTTTCCGAAAGCGATTTTAAGATTGACTGGAGCGAAGTGCCCGGGATGATCTCGCACAATACCAAGCTTATCATTATCAACTCACCTCATAATCCTACAGGTAGTGTTATTGATCCGGAAGATATGCAACGCCTGGAACAGATCACAAGAAATACCGATATATGTATATTAAGTGACGAGGTATACCAGCACCTGATCTATGATGGCATTGCACACCAAAGTATTTGCCGCTACCCTGAACTGGCAAAAAGAAGTTTTGTCGTGGGCTCTTTCGGAAAAACTTTTCATGCCACCGGATGGAAAATAGGTTATGTGCTGGCGCCTGCCAATTTAATGGAGGAATTCAGAAAAGCCCATCAGTTTGTTGTTTTTGCCTGTAATACTCCGGTGCAATATGCCATTGCTGAATTTCTGAAATCAAAGCAAAATTACATCAGGGTAAAAACAATGTACCAGAAGAAAAGAGATTTTTTTGTAAAGCTTTTAAAGAAATCAAGATTTAAAATAATTCCATCACATGGTACCTATTTTCAATTGGTTGACTATAGCGAAATATCAGATGAAGATGATATGACCTTTGCAGCGCGTTTAATCAGGGAATACGGAATAGCAAGCATACCACTTTCACCATTTTATTCCCAGCCGGTTGATTTAAAATTATTACGTTTGTGTTTTGCAAAAAAAGAAGATACACTTAAAAAAGCTGCTGAAGTATTATGCAAGATTTAAAGGTTACGATTATACAGTCAGATATTGTAAATGAAAATCCTGAACAAAACCACAGGATATTTGGCAAAAAGATTGATAATATTGGCAAAAATCCCGATCTGATTATTTTACCTGAAATGTTTAATACCGGTTTCCCGGTAGACCCAGAAAAGTATGCTGAAGAAATTGACGGGGAATCCGTTCATTTTCTGCTTAAAAAAGCAACGGAAAAAAACTGTGCCATTGCAGCAAGCGTAGTATTGAAACATGAACAGAATTTCACCAATGATTTCATTTGGATGAATCCGGACGGAACTTTTGAAACCTATTCAAAAAGACATGTTTTTGGATTGGGTGAAGAATCGGAGTTCATAACACCCGGACGTGATAAGCTCATCATGAATTATAAGGGATGGAACATTTGTCCGCTGGTTTGTTATGATCTTCGCTTTCCGGTTTGGAGTAAAAACACTTACAAAAACGGTGATTACGAATATGATTTGTTGATCTATATTGCCAACTGGCCGGAGATAAGAAATTATCCCTGGAAACAATTGTTAATTGCCAGGGCTATAGAAAACCAGTCTTATGTGATTGGAGTAAACCGCGTGGGCATAGGCAAAAATGGTGATAATCACTCAGGTGATAGTATGATCATTGATCCCGAAGGGAAAGTAATGTTTACCCCAAAATCCGGTGAAGAAATCATCAAGACTTTAATTCTTTCGGCATCCGATTTGCAGGAACACCGAACCCGCTTTGCCGTTGGCCCTGATTGGGATGATTTTGAGATTGAGGTGTGAGGGGATAAATCAGATTAGTTTTATTTATTGTTTGAAACATAACCAAAAGTCAATTACCGAATAATTTGGAAAACAATTATTTTACCGCTTGAGAAGTAAATAGAATTAATTTTGTTATGATTTTTGTAAAAAATATCTTGAGAAAAGGTTTTTAACTGCTACGACGGTAAAAATGTCGCTGTTTCAGGTAGTTTATTTGTTTTTAATAAGATAATTGATTATATTTGCCGTAATGACAGTAAAAAACGATTTACATAATTTGGTGTTGTTTCATCGAAAACAAGCAAGATTAAGCCGAAAAGAACTTGCTGAATTAGCCGGTGTGGGGAAAACGGTAATATATGATTTGGAAAAAGGTAAAAGTACTGTGAAATGGTCAACAATCAAAGCAATTCTCAAAGCATTGAATATTGAGATTAAGTTTCAAAGCCCATTAATGGAAGAATATGAGAAAAGCTATTATAAAAGTATATGATAAACGAGCCGGGATTTTATCTCAAATTAATCCTGAACATTATGTTTTTCAATATGATAAAAATTATTATGGCCCACCCGTTTCTCTTACAATGCCGGTAAGAATCAAACCATATGAATATGATTTTTTCCCTCCTTTTTTTGATGGAGTTTTACCTGAAGGCGTTCTTTTGGAGGGTTTAATAAAGAAACATAAAATTAACAAAACCGATTATTTC
>CAZTAW010000366.1:0-2893 GCA_964611705.1 uncultured Bacteroidales bacterium | reverse complement strand
ACGATAATCGGTATTGGTGAATTTCCCGCGTAGCGGTTTTAATTTTCAAATTTTCAAATTTTCAAATTTTCAAATTTTCAAATTTTCAAATTTTCTCCCAAGGAGTCCTTCGGACAAATTAATATAGTACCTTTGCAGCCTGAAATAAGTAAATTGCAAGATGTTAGAGAAACTGAAAGAGATAAATCAGCGGCATGAAGAAATTCAGGAGCAGATGAATGATCCGGCTGTTATTGCGGATATGAAGAAATTCATTAAGCTGAATAAGGATTATAAAGATCTGCAACCCATTGTAAATGCTTATAAAGAATATAAAACCATCCTGAATAATCTGGATTCTGCAAAAAAGATGCTCAAAACCGAGAAGGACGAAGAGTTCAGAAATATGGCAAAAGAGGAGCTGAATACATTAACTGAAGCCAGGGAAAACCTTGAGGAAGAAATTCGTGTTATGTTGATACCTGAGGATCCGCAGGATGTTAAGAATGCAGTTGTTGAGATCCGTGCCGGTGCAGGTGGGGACGAAGCCAGCATTTTTGCCGGCGATTTATACCGGATGTACCTGAAATACATCGAAAATAAAAAATGGAAAGTAGAACCGGTTTCTTCAACAGAAGGTACGGTTGGCGGTTTTAAAGAAGTCGTGTTCAATGTGATCGGGAAAGGAGCTTACGGTGAGTTGAAATATGAATCCGGTGTGCATCGCGTGCAAAGAGTTCCCAAAACCGAAACCCAGGGACGGGTGCATACCTCTGCTGCTTCTGTAGTTGTATTGCCCGAAGCTGATGAGTTTGATGTGGAAATAAAGAATGAGGACATCAGGAAAGATACGTATTGTTCTTCAGGGCCGGGCGGACAATCGGTAAATACAACATATTCTGCCATCAGACTTACCCATGTTCCTTCCGGCATGGTGGTAACCTGCCAGGATCAGAAATCTCAGATCAAAAACTACGAAAAGGCATTGACGGTATTGCGTACCAGGCTTTTTGAACTTGAATATAAAAAATACCTGGATGATATTTCAACCAAGCGAAAAACCATGGTCTCCACAGGTGACCGTTCTGCAAAGATCAGGACTTACAACTGGCCGCAGGGAAGGGTTACCGATCACAGAATCAACTTAACCATGTATAATCTGCAGAATATCATTGACGGGGATATACAGGAAATCATTGAAAAACTGCAAATGGCTGAAAATGCCGAACGACTGAAAGAAGAAACAGGAACCGAATAAATTGTATTATGACAAGAGATCATCTGATAGAAAACATAAAGCTTAAAATGTCCTTTCTCTGTATTGGTTTGGACAGTGATATTAATAAAATACCTGAACATTTGCTGGAGGAAGAAGACCCGGTTTTTTCATTCAACAAAGCGATTATTGATGCCACCAGCGATTTGGTAATTGCATACAAACCCAATCTTGCCTTTTATGAAAGCCGTGGCCTGAAAGGATGGGAAAGCCTGGAGAAAACCATCAATTACCTGAACGATAATTATCCGGGTATCTTTACCATCGCAGATGCCAAAAGAGGGGACATAGGAAATACCTCAAAACAATATGCCGAGGCGTTTTTCAGGAAGATGAACTTTAGCGCAGTTACCGTTGCGCCATACATGGGTGAAGATTCTGTTTCACCCTTTCTTGAATTTGAAGACAGGTGGGTTATACTGCTGGCGTTGACAAGTAATAAAGGGGCATCCGATTTTCAATACCTCGAGACCAAAAGTTCCTCACACAAGCTTTTTGAAGAAGTGATCACTGTTTCTCAAAAATGGGCAGGTAAAGATCAGATGATGTATGTTATTGGCGCCACCCAGGCAGAAATGCTCAAAGACATCAGAAAACTCCTTCCCGATCATTTTCTGCTGGTTCCGGGTGTAGGCGCACAAGGTGGTAGCCTTGAGGAAGTTGTAAAATATGGAATGAACAAAGACTGTGGCCTGATCGTGAACTCCTCGCGTGGAATTATATATGCCTCCCAGGGAAAGGATTTTGCCCAGGCAGCCCGTGAAAAAGCACGCGAAATGCAGGTGCAGATGGAAAAGCAATTAATTGTTAACAATGTTATATAAAAAGAGGCTGTCTCAAAAGTCTTTGTGGAACTTTGTGTAAATCCTTAGTGGACTTTGTGGTTAATCTTAATATATTGAACCACAAAGGATCACAAAGTACACACAAAGTTTCACTAAGTAATTCCGGCTTTTTTGTCACCACATTTTAACTTTTGAGACAGCCTCTTTTTTATAGATCTTCAAAAACGTAATTCCAACCGTATTTGTCTTCTTCTTCGCCCTCCTGAATAGCCCTAAGGGTTATGTACATTTTTGTTGAATACGGTCCGGCAACACCATCTTTGCAATATTTATAAACTTTTTTACTGTCCCTGTCCTCAATTTCACCAACCGGTGAAATGATTGCTGCTGTTCCGCAAGCCCCCACTTCTTCAAAAGTTTCCAGTTCTTCTATTGGGATATTTCTCTTTTCGATTTCAAGTCCCATGTCTCTGGCAATAACCTGCAGGCTCATATTTGTAATGGATGGTAAAATTGACGATGATTCCGGTGTGATATAGGTATTATTCCTGATACCGAAAAAGTTGGCCGGACCGGCTTCATCAATATATTTTTTTTCTTTTGCCTCAAGGAATAATGCAGAAGCAAAACCTTCTTTCTTTGCCCTCAATCCGGCCTGCAGGCTTGCTGCGTAATTTCCACCCACTTTCAGGTGTCCGGTTCCCAGTGGAGCGGCCCGGTCATAATCCCTGACAAGCTGCAGTTTCACGGGGTTGAAACCCTCTTTAAAATAGGGACCAACCGGTCCTACAAATACCATGAACATATATTCCTGTGAAGGTTTTACACCCACTTCAGCGCCACTTCCGATTAA
>CAZTAW010000365.1:0-2898 GCA_964611705.1 uncultured Bacteroidales bacterium | reverse complement strand
GTCCGGCAGGTTTTATTATTTTATAATCAGGCGATTTGCCGGCAGGATAGTACATGTTAAAATATTCGAGTGTGTATTCATTTCTGAAATAGGGTATGATATGATTTTCGATGATGTTTTGAATAACAAGAGAATCTCTAACGTTATTGGTGAATTCAACAGTCATTTCAACCGGAGCTTTTTGTTCATCAGAAACCCGGGATTTTTCAGGTTTATCAAAGAAAGCATCATCTATTGTTTTTCCATCAATCAATTCATCCTGAAAATTATTAATATAAACAAAACCGGATGTTGTTTGTGTTTCGTTTCCGTATATTTCTGAGTTCATCAGGTTTCCTGTTCGAATAAGGCAACCGGCCAATGCAACAACAATTACGATACGGTCAAGGGTCCAGAAGTAGGATTTTTTAGATTTACGTGCAAAAAGGTAAAGCGCTATTAATATCCCGATGGCAGCACCATGACTGGCCAGTCCCCCCTCCCATATTTTCAGGATGTCAATGGGATTGGCAAGGTAATGCTCCGGCTCATAAAACATGCAGTGTCCAAGCCGGGCACCGATGATGGTAGCTATAACCATATAAGTTGCCAGCTTGTCTAACAGCTTAACCGGTACATTTTCTTTTTTAAACATTATTTTCATGATCATGTATCCGAAAACAAAACCAAGCGCAAAAAGCAGACTGTACCATCTTATTGTAAATGACCCGATTGAAAATATTTCGGGAGAGGGATCCCAAACAATGTAATTTAATAACATAATATTAATATTGGTTGCGCAAATTTAACAATATGCTTTTAGGAAGTCTTGTTTTTTAAAACAATTTACAGTTAACGAATTTCGCCGGGTTTGATCAGATCATTCAGAATAGCATAAACAGTAAGTCCGGCTACGGTTTTAATATCTAACTTTTTCGTGATATTTTTTCTGTGTGTGATGACTGTATACAGGCTGATAAATAATTTGTCGGCAATGTTTTGATTGGTCATGCCCGCTGCAACCATTTTCAATATAGTCAATTCGCGTTGGCTGAGTTCCGAAGTTGTTGTTTCGGAATGGTCGTTCGGTAAGGATAAAATTTGTTTCAGTTTTTTTAAAATGATGTTTTTATCATCCTCCAGGTTAATTGTCTCATCCAATTGTTGTTCAAGTGTATTATTAGCTGAATCAAGATTGTTTATTCCAATGACCTTAAGTTTTCTGTATTTGGATTTCAGATTAATGATGTTTTTTGAAAGATCAGGACCTATATTTGTATTAATGATCAAAAGGTCAATATCAAAACGGTTAAAGGTTTGAATAGAAGTTTCAAGATCAGCAGTTTCAAATATCCGTGCAGATTTAGTTATTTTTCTGACCAGCGAAATGATTGCGTATCTGATAAGATAAGCCGGTTCTGCTATGATTATGCTTTTTGCTGTCATGTTTATTTTTTTAACAGATCAATTGCTTTCTTTTCAAGCCGAATAACCTTGGGTATCAGTATTTTGTCTTCAATTCTGGCGTGATCATTCAAGTCTTTTTCAAGTTCAAACAAGCTTGAAAGAATCAAATTGCATAAGTTGCTGTCTTTGGGAGGAGGGAGGTATTTAATGATGATGTTTTTCAGATCAAAGAGCTTTTCTTCCACATTATCGTGTTCATTGGCAAATTCCTCAATGGAATATTTTTTGATTCGCTTTTTGAGGTCATCTGAGGCCTCTCCGACAAGAATAAATTTTTCGAGTTGTCTGATGTAGGGATAAATTACATCATCCTCGCGGTTGATGTGAGTCGTGAGTTCATCTTTATAATCCCTAAAAAAATCTTTAAGCAGCAAAAGACTTTCCTTTTTGATCTTGCAGGCATTTATTAAGTCGTTGATCAGTTTCTCGATTTTCGGGACCTCAAAACTCATATAGTATTCATGTGTTTTAATGAGGTAATCAAGAATGAGGTCAATCTTAAAAGTTTGCAGATGGTCTTTCGGAAAATATTCAGGATCATGGAAAGCGTTTAAAATTTCCGTAAAAAAGTCAGGGTTTACTTTTTTTTTCTTACAGATTTCTGCAACGGTTTTATTGCCAAAACCCAACTGTATACCAAAGCGGTTGATTATGGGTAGTAACATATAGTCGAGATGAATCACATCTGCCATCTTCATATGTTCGTTTATAACCTTGATCGGGCTCATGTCATCAGAGATTAGATTCATACAAAGGAAATGTAAATTCATTTAAAATCAAAAGATTTCATTCTTTGGATCAACATTGCACTTAACTTTTTGAATAAACGACACAATAGCATTATGAAGCAATGAATCATCATAGTCAAAATAAAATCCCCGGGTATTTTTTACAAGCTCAAGCGCATGTTTGATATTCATGTTTTTCTGGTTCATCCGAACACAATGTTTTTTTTGAGCATGATATCCGGCCAGGTATTCCTGTTCTGTTTGGCCGGGTGTTGGGATCAGTATGGCCTTTTTATTAAATAATGAGATATCCATCAGGGTGCTGTAACCAGATCGGCAAATTATTATTTTTGCATTCTTGATGGCTTTTTTCAGATCCTGACTTTTTAGATGTGGTAGTATTGTGATATTTGATTTTTTTTCTTCCTCAATTTTCTTTTCAGGAGTTCCACTCAGCACAAGACATTTCTTTTCAGTTGTTTTTAATTGATTGATAATTTCATTCATAAAAATGCTGCGTTGAGGTTCAGGTCCGCTGATCATAGCCAAAATTTCATGATCGCAGTGAAAATTTGATTCAGGAAGCTGCAAACTGAATCTCGAAAGCGGTCCTGTATATCTGTAGTTATGCTGCTTGTTCGCACTATGAGATAAGATTCCGGAAAGATTATCCTTTCCCGGAAAATCCGGGATCCAGCAGTAATGGTATTTATTGATAAAAAAC
>CAZTAW010000364.1:0-2921 GCA_964611705.1 uncultured Bacteroidales bacterium | reverse complement strand
ATATTCTTTTTTGCAAATGCTGCACATCTTAAAAACATCCATCGTAGTTATTTCCCGATCGTACGGAAGGTCTTTAATGATCGTAAAACGCGGACCACAATTGGTGCAATTGATAAAAGGATAATTGATTCTGTGTTCCTGATATTGCATGTCGTTTATACAATCTTCACATACAGCGATATCAGGGCTAATCTCGGTTATTTCATCAGAGGTGTTTTTACTTTTTACGATCGTAAAATCCGGAAAAAGTGATGATTGTGTTTCGTGAGTGGTGATTTCGTTGATCTGAGAAGCAGCAGGTGCGTATTCAGATATTGCATTTACAAAATCTTGAAGCTGTTTTGTATCACCTTCAGCCAGAATATTCACGCCTTCATTGCTATTTTCAACCCAACCCTTGATGTTGTGCTTCAGTGCAAGCTTGTATATAAATGGTCGAAATCCTACCCCCTGAACCAGCCCGCTGATCTTTATTTGTATTGCTTTTATGTTGATGTTATCTTTTTGCAAAGTATCCTGAATTAAAGTTGCAAAATTACGCATTTAAAAAAAATGCCCATAATACTTGTAATGCATTCATAAATGATTTATTTTTAATACATTAATTTATATGCTTATATGAATGTTAGTAAAACTATCTTGTATTGATTGCCACATCAGGAATAAATCTTCTTTCGCTTGTTTGAATAAGCAAGACATCCTGGAATTGGATCGAAAAAAAACCGCTGCATTTTACAAAAAAGGACAGGTGATTTTTCATGCCGGATTTAAACCAACAGGAATTTACTGTTTGAATCAGGGCCGTATCAAGATATCTAAAATTGGGATTGATGGAAAAGAACAGATCGTTCGTTTTGTGACAGAAGGTGGTTTGCTGGGCATTCGGGCGCTTATCGGTGGAAGATATTATTCAGCTTCAGCCACAGCGCTTGAGGATTCGGTTGTTTGTTTTATTTACAAAAGAAATTTTTTTAAGTTTTCCATCAAATACCCTGAAATATCACAAAATTTGATGGTTTCCTTAAGTCAGCTTTTGGAAGAAGCTGAGGATAAAATGACATCTCTTGCACAGAAGCCTGTTCGGGAGCGCCTCGCTGAATCATTGCTGATTTTATACAATGTATTTAGTTCCGGATGTAAGGAAAAGAGATATGGTGAAAATCCCGTGATCAGCCTTTCAAGAAGTGATTTGGCAAGCCTTGTTGGTACAGCTACTGAAACAGTAATCAGGTTACTTGCAGATTTCAGGAACGAAAAATTGTTGATTATACAGGGACGAAAAATTATATTAGATGATATTGGAGGACTTAAAAAGGTTGCCAATGTCTCTGACTAATTGAAAGAAATCATTTCCATTCCTGAAAAAACATGATTTATATCAGGTTTTTAACTTATGATTATCATTTATAAGTTTGATGAAAGTCATATTATCCGGTGATGAAAGTCATATTATCCGGTGATGAAAGTCATATTATCCGGTGATGATAGTCATTGCTTTTCATATCCTAATATTTTAATATTTGTATAAATATCTGCCAAAAACAAAACACTTTTTATGCAAGACAAAGTAAATCACGAAACACTGGTCATAGGGGGAGGTATTGCAGGCTTACAAGCCTCGCTCGAAATTGCCAACAGTAATAACCAAGTGCATCTACTTGAAAAAACAGGTACAATTGGTGGTCATATGGCAATGTTTGACAAAACATTTCCAACACTGGACTGTGCCGCATGTATTTTAACACCAAAAATGGTAGAGGCTGGTCAGCATCCAAATATCAACCTTATGACATATTCCGAGGTCAGGCAAGTGTCCGGTAGGCCGGGAAATTTCATGGTAAAAATCCTGAAAAAAGCAAGACGCGTAGATTTGGGGGCTTGCATTGGTTGCGGTGTTTGTGCTGAAAAATGTCCATCAAAAGTATCAAGTGAGTTTGATGCAGGTACCAGCTTAAGAAAAGCTATTTACATTCCTTTCGCTCAGGCGGTTCCCAATAAGTATTTAATAGATGAAAAGGCATGCCGTTATGTTCAGGATGGTAAATGCGGGGTTTGTGTAAAAGTTTGTCCGACAGAGTGCATCAATCTTGATGAAAACGACGAAGAAATTGAAATCGCAGTTGGGAATATAATCCTGGCTACGGGTTTCAAACCCTTTGATGCAAAAAGGGTTAAACAATTCGGATATGGTGAATTCCCAAACGTATTAACATCTCTTGAATTCGAAAGGTTGATCAATGCCTCGGGTCCAACTGGTGGTAATATAACCCTGCGGAAACAAGACAAAAAGGGCAACTGGATTTTTGAAGACGACGGATCGAAGCCTGCAGATGTAGCAATCATACATTGTGTTGGCAGCCGTGATGAAAACTACAATAAATACTGCTCCAGGGTTTGCTGTATGTACTCCTTGAAACTGGCGCATCTCGTAAAAGAAAAGCTTCCTGAAGCAGACGTTTATGAATATTTTATTGACATGCGTGCATTTGGCAAAGGATATGAAGAATTCTATGAAAGGATTAAAAATGAGGGTGTTAGTATTATCAGGGGTAAAACGGCCAAAATTGGAAAGAAAAACGGAAAGCTTCAACTGAGAAGTGAAGATGTTTTAAATGACAGGCTGCTGGAACAAAGCGCAGATATGGTAATACTTTCAATAGGTCTTGAACCCGGAGAAGACACAGAACGGTTGGCGCAGATATTGAATATTGAAAGAGACAAAAATGGATGGTTCAGGGAACTTGACAGCTCAACAGATGGCGAATCAACTTTTAAAGAAGGTATTTATATTGCCGGAACATGCCAGGGGCCTAAGGATATACCCGATTCGGTTGCCCAGGGATCAGCAGCAGCAGCAAAGGTGTTGCAGAACATTATGAAGGGTAAAGTTGACGGAGGTTACCGGAAAATATCCTTCGAAA
>CAZTAW010000363.1:0-2928 GCA_964611705.1 uncultured Bacteroidales bacterium | reverse complement strand
TTTGTTATGTACGCGTCCTTACCAATAATTGTGTACTTTTGCTTTCTGGTAACAATGCCTTTGATTGTTCTATAAAATGTTTTACTACCGACAATTTCATTGTGAATTGTATCCACATCTGAATACAAAGGAATGTCGACAACAGTATTTTGATTAATATTTAAGGCAAAATTTCTGGCATACTCTATATTCTCAAATCTAATTCCGTTTGATAGAATATTGATATATGTTTTCGGTAAGCCTTTCTTGATACGATTTATAATCTCAAATAGTTTATCTCCTATAAGTGTAGGTTCGCCACCAGTTATGCCAACCGAAATGGTATCTTTGGGCAATAGTGAAATATGTTTTAAATTCAATTCGTATCTGTCTGCTTCTTCTTTGACGGGTGGTTGTGGACACATTATACAATTTGAATTGCATCTACCAGTGATGAAAATGGCATTATGTTTTGAATTAGCTTCATGAATAACGTTGATAATTCCGTCACCATCAATTGTAACTATATCATTGTCGTTTAATTCATCTAATTCTGCCAATTCAACGCCAATTAAATTAGTATCTGTGAATTTATTCGAAATGATAGCATTATAGCCGTTTTGTTTTTTAGCATCGTATGTAACCAAAATCAAATCATTTTTCGAATGAAACATTGATTTTTTCTTGACAATTTTGCCAATTACAGTTTCAGTTATATTTTGCGGTTTGCTTTTTAACTGTTTCATTCTTCAATAGGTTTTCTTAAAATCCAACTCCAAAAAATTCGATTAAGGTTACTATCATTCTTTTTTAATAGGGATAATAAATGCTCGATTACTCCCATATTCTTTTTACAAATTTCACTTGTTGGGCGATGTCCAATTAAATCACCTTGTTCATTGTAATTGCGAACAGGGTCTGCTCCACAATATGGCAAATAGGCACAAGTAGAACATTGTGGCAAGCTCTCTGCAACGGATTGTTCCAATAATGAATGAAGATAATCACCATTAAAAATCTCTTGGTAAGAATTATCTTTCACATTTCCAATTCTGAATTTTTTATCACCTACAGAAGCCAGCATTCGTCCTTCATCCGAGACATAAACATCACCATCATAATCATAGATAACTCCTGCAATTGCTATACCCGCAGGACTTTGCAAATCAACAAATCCGGTACTAAAAGGTGTCAGAATTCGAGACAATAATATTGTAGCAAAATCTTCTGCAAAATAAATTCCTTGTAAGTTTAGATTTATAATATAATCCAAACCTTGCATATAATTTTTTAAAAAATCTTCTATCGGGTAAGCTAAAAAGTGCTTGTCTCGCTTTGCAAAACCATAAGGATTTAAAGACCTTAGAAATATTGAATTAAAACCTAATTCTCTGTATGTTTCAATAATAGACGGAAAATTACCTAAGCTGAACGAAGTAGTTGTCATTAATGCTGATACACTGTCACTGCCGAGGTATTTTCTCGTTAAGTTAATCTTGTCAACGACTTCTTCATAGCTATGTTCTGAATTATAAAGAGGTCTATTTTTATCATGCAATTCTATAGGTCCATCAATAGAAGTTGAAATATAAACCTTGTGACCTTTAAGCCATTTCAGCATCTTTTCATCCATCAAAGTCAAATTCGTGCAAATAACAAACTCAAGATTTTTTTTCTTGAAAATGTTTTTCCATTCTGCTTTTTCAATTATGAATTTTATTATCTCAAAATCCAAAAGCGGTTCTCCACCTTGAAATTCAATCTTTATATTAGGGCTTGGGCTTTCAAAAATTTTATCAACAACATTCTTTGCTGTCTCTTTGTCCATGTCAAAATTCAAATCATTAATATCTTTTTTTGAAACCTGACAATAACTGCAATTTGAGTTGCATCGTAGAGATACAACAATCATATGCAAAGAAGTAAACTGAGTAAGAAAATGCTTTTTTGTTCGGTATTTTGTTGATAGCATTTCTAAAACATCTTCGGTATTATTATCTGAGATAATCTGCTTACTTTTTAAATTGTTGTAAGAATCACTATCTGGTTTTAATTCATGATTTACAAACTTACCAAAATCATCAGAAGGCAAATAAAGATATTCACCTACTTCATTTGACATAAAGACTTTATTCTCCAATCGTTCAAAGCGGTATGGTAGTATTTGATAACTCATTTTATTTGCTTATTGATGAAAATGCTTTTTTTACCAATTGTTCTCGTACTTCTTTAAACTCTCTACCTGTTTGTAATCTGATTTGTTGGTCTATGATTTCATTTCCAAAATTAAGTCCAATTTTTTCCAAATTTTCTGAATCGTTTTTACTCTCAAAGTATATTTCAAAATGTTTGTCAACCAATTCAATGTTTAAATAACACTTGTCAGTAAATTTATATGATGCTTGAAGTAGAGCTTCTTTGTCATATAAGCTACTATCTATCTTTAGTAACATTTTGTTTTTTTCAATTTTCTTAATTATTTCATATCTAATCAATTTGAGCGTTGGCAAAAATTTGGCTCTTTTGCAAGCTGAAGCATCAGCCTGTGTGTTGGAGCTTGCAAATGTGCCAAATTTGGGTTGGCAATCTCGGTTTTCCATTTCGTTCATTTTATGCACTGTCGTTTTTTTTAGCATGGCACACAACGGTTTGAATATGGCGCGTTTGGCATTTCAACGCTCCGAAATTTCAATCTACTATGATGATTATTTATTACTATAATCTTCATTTTTAGCACTATCTGCCAAATGCACTATATTTTTTGTTAGGCAATGTGGTTTACAAATACTCGTCTAATTCATTTCTAATTGTTTCGCCAGCACTTAAAATTCCATCTGAAATGTCGATATAAACTATTCCATTTAAATCAGAAGGAACTAATGATGGAGTCTTATAGCCTGTTTAATTCATAAACTCAAATTCCAGCGATAAACATATGGATTAATCAGA
>CAZTAW010000362.1:0-2937 GCA_964611705.1 uncultured Bacteroidales bacterium | reverse complement strand
ATCAGGGTGTTGAAATACAGGATTGCGATCCTGCTTTCTGGGGACAATACTGCAGCGAGCTTGCACAACCCGTTTTTCCAACACCGGTTTATGAAACAACCATTTGTTTACTTTTTTTTCTGTTTTTATGGATAATCCGTAAAAGACTGAAAGTACCGGGAATGTTGTTTGCTATCTACCTCATTTTGAATGGTGTTGAAAGATTTTTTATTGAAAAGCTAAGAGTAAATTCCGAATACATCATGTTTGGAATAAAGATCACGCAGGCTGAGATAATTTCTTTCTTTTTAATACTTTTGGGTTTATTGGGGATTTGGTATTTTAGGAAAAGATATTTAAAAATGAAATTAAAAAAATCAAAGGAGTAGTTATGCATCTTGAATTATTAACAAAACAGGTTTGTAATATAAGCAGGGCAGTAGGAAGCTATGTCAGAAATGAATTGAACAAGGTTCGGAAATCGGATGTTGAGGAAAAAGACAAAAACAGTTTTGTTACTTATGTAGATAAGGAAGCGGAAAACAGATTGGTAAATGAACTTTCAAAGTTAGTACCCGGAGCCGGTTTTATTGCTGAGGAAAACCAAGAATTGGATAAGTCCCAGGAGGTAAACTGGATCATTGATCCGCTTGATGGTACAACAAATTTCATTCATGGCATTCCTTTTTTCGCTATAAGTATAGCGCTGATGGAAAAAAATCATGTCGTACTGGGTGTGGTTTATGAAATAAGTACACAAGAAATATTTTATGCATGGAAAGACAGTCCGGCCTTTTTCAACCGGGATGAAATCCGGGTTTCCCGAACAGAATCAGTAAATGATGCCTTGTTTGCTACCGGTTTTCCCTATTATGATTATAGCCGGATGGAGGAATATATTGAGGTTTTTAAAAACCTGCTAAAGAACTCACGTGGCCTCCGGCGCATGGGTTCGGCAGCGCTTGATCTGGCTTATGTGGCTGCCGGACGCTTTGATGGTTTTTACGAATACGGACTGCATCCCTGGGATGTTGCTGCCGGAAGTTTTATTGTTCAGCAGGCAGGAGGAAAAGTAACCGATTTTAACTCGAATAATAATTATATTTTTGGAAAGGAAATCTTTGCTTCCAATGCGAAGATTCATGAAAAGGTTATTAAAATAATTTCAGATAAGTTTAACAGATAAACCATTGTTTCTGATTGATGAACAGTAAAAAACAAGATGTAAAAACAGAAACCAGATATAAGGATTCACCCGTAAGATCCATACTTAAGGCCATAAGCTGGCGGATTATTGCATCACTTACAACCTTTCTGATCGTTTTTGTGATATTCAGAAGGTATACAAGTCAAAACCTGTCCGAAGTATTTGAAAATGCATCGTATATCACAGCTATTGAAGTTGTGGCCAAACTTATTTTTTATTACCTGCACGAAAGGGCCTGGACAAACATCAGATGGGGTAAATACTGGCAGCGCTCCTATTGGAGAGCAAGAGCATGGAAAAAGCTTTATAACAAAATGCATCATGAAGAAGACAAGCAACAAACAAAACCGGAATAAATGAAAAAAGTAAATCAATCAATAAGTATCATCCTGGGGATATTCCTGTTATCTTTTGCAACCATTGCAAATGCACAAACTGAAAAAGATCAAAAAATAGTGTATCAGTTTGATATAAAAAAAGAAATTGCCCCACCAGTCTGGCATAATACCAAAAAGGCTTTTCAGCAAGCCATTGATACCAATGCTGATCTGGTCATTATCCATATGAATACATATGGCGGAATGCTCGAGTCAGCCGATTCAATCAGAACCAAAATACTTACATCACCTGTTCCGGTTTATGTTTTTATTGATAACAATGCTGCTTCAGCAGGGGCTTTGATCGCCATTGCATGCGACAGCATTTATATGCGTCCCGGTGGGAGCATTGGCGCTGCTTCCGTTGTTAACCAGTCGGGGGAGGTCATGCCCGAAAAATACCAGTCATACATGCGCTCTCTCATGCGGGCAACAGCAGAAGCAAAAGGGAGAAATCCCGACATTGCCCAGGCAATGGTTGATCCGTCAATTTATGTTCCGGGAATCAGTGATTCGGGAAAAGTACTGACTTTTACAACATCCGAAGCTATTAAAAACGGCTTTTGCGAAGCCGAAGCAGAAAATGTTAACCAGGTGCTTAAGCATGCCGGACATGAAAACTATCAGATCATCAAACAAGAACTGACCCCAACCGATAAGATCATCGGCTTTTTGATAAGTCCTGTTATCAGTGGTATTTTGATCATGATAATCATCGGTGGTATTTACTTTGAATTGCAAAGCCCCGGCTTGGGTTTCCCAACAGCAGCAGCTATTATTGCAGCTTTGCTCTATTTTGCCCCGCTTTATGTGGAAGGGCTGGCCAACAACTGGGAAATTGTAATTTTTGTTGTAGGTATAGTGTTGATCGCCATTGAAATATTTGCCATACCCGGTTTTGGCGTAGCCGGTATAAGTGGTATTATTTTGCTTGTTGCAGGGCTGACTTTGAGCATGATAGACAATGTGGGTTTTGATTTTACGAATGTCAGGTTCGACAATATTATCAAGTCGTTTTTTATTGTTGTTATTGCGATTTTTCTGGCGATCATTGGTTCTTACTTTCTCACAAAAAAAATGTTTACATCAACAACATTCGGGCACCTGGCCCTGGATGATGTGCAGAAAAAAGAAGATGGGTATACTTCTTCATATGCTGAATATACCTCTGTTGTTGGTAAAGAAGGCGTGGCCAAAACCGTATTAAGACCCGCCGGGAAAGTAGTTATTGATGATGAAGTTTATGATGCAACCGCAATATCAGGATATATTGAAAAAGATGAGCCCGTTATTGTCATAAAATATTCAACCGCTCAGCTTACCGTAAGAAGAAAGGAGATATAATGGACAACAGAATTAAGGTTATTCAGGGAG
>CAZTAW010000361.1:0-2941 GCA_964611705.1 uncultured Bacteroidales bacterium | reverse complement strand
CCAACCCGACTTCGGCCATATGAACCTCAACGGGAATAAAATATTCTATAAGGCAGGGGAAACTTTCGATATGCGAGCCAAAGACCGGTCACATTTAAAAACAAATACCAATGCGGATAAGATTGCCTTTAAACCTCTTTACAAAGAAGCATTGACCTTTACTTTATCTGACAGACAATTAACAACTTCACATCAACAATATGGCCTTGAATGCTATACAGATCAAAAAGGCAATATCAATATCAGTGATTGGAAAAATTCATACGATCCCAAACTCAATGGCAAATCCCTTTCCTTTTTAAGCAATTATGAAAGATGCCGTTCTGTGGATATTGCAACCTACAATGATAGAATAGTGTTTGGTGCTCAATGGAATATATACTGCGTTAATGACAATGGCGAGCAGCTCTGGGAAACAGATGCACAAAGTGAAGTCTGGGCTGTAAACATCAGCCAGAATGGGAAAGTGGTTATTGCTGCTTTGAATGGTATAATTAACTGGTACAGGATGAGTGACGGGGAGTTATTGCTTACTTTATATGTTCATCCGGGAGATAACAAATGGGTGTTATATACACCCAATGGCTATTATGATGCTTCGCCCGGGGCAGAAAAATACATTGGCTGGCACCTGAACAATGGACCAGATAAGGAAGCCTACTTTTTTCCGGCTTCCAAATTCCGTAACAAATACTACCGCCCGGATGTGATAGACAACATCCTTGTTACCTATGACGAAGATGAAGCCCTTCGCATCGCAGACCTGGCAGCCAACCGCAAAAGCAATGAAACGCAAATAACCGATATGTTGCCTCCGGTGGTTACTATCACTTCACCCTATTACAAGCAGGAAATAAGTTCAGAAAAACTTAGGATTCGCTATACGGCAAAATCACCCGGAGGGGAGGCCATTACTTCGGTAAAAGTAATGATAGATGGCCGCCCGGTGAGCACGCAAAGAGGTTTTAAACCCATTAGCGGCAATACAAGTGAGATCACCATTGATATGCCACCACGTGATATCAGTTTGCAGTTGCTGGCCGAAAACAGGCATGGCTGGAGCAGTCCGGCAGAGGTTAGGGTGAAATGGAAAGGAAGTGAGATTTCACAGGAAGATATTTTAAAACCTACACTCTATATTTTAGCAATAGGCGTGAGCGATTACCAAAATGATGAGCTTGACCTGCAGTATGCATCCAAAGATGCCCGTGATTTTACGGCCGCCATGCAAAAACAGAAAGGTGGCTTATACAAGGATGTTCGGGTAAAATTATTGACGGATGCCGGCGCCACGAAAAATGATATCCTGGACGGGATGGACTGGATCGTTAAACAAACAACCAGTCGCGATATGGCGATGATCTTTATTGCCGGACACGGGATCAACGACAATATGGGAACTTTTTATTTTCTGCCCTATGAAGCCGACCTGGAAAGCATGCGCAGGAGTTGTCTGATGTTCACCGAGTTCAAATACACCACTTCTTCTGTTGCAGGCAAGGTAGTTGCATTTGTAGATGCCTGTCATTCGGGAGGTGTAATGGGTTCCAACAGGAGAGCTCCGGATGTTAATAGTCTTGTAAATGAGCTTTCGGATGTAGAGAGTGGGGCAGTAGTATTTACTTCTTCTACCGGGAAACAATACTCTCTCGAAGATGCATCCTGGGGAAATGGCGCTTTCACGGAGGCTCTGATAGAAGGCCTCAGTGGCAAAGCTGATCTCTTTAAAAAGGGAAAGATTACTGTAAAAACACTGGATGCCTATGTTGCAGAAAGGGTGAAAGAACTAACAAAAGGGCAACAAACCCCAACAGCCGTCATCCCCGAAAGTATACCAGATTTCCCGATAGGGTTGGTATTTTAGGGAGGTTTTGTATATTTATAAACGTGAAAAAACAATTAACAATATATGGAAGTTGAGTTACGGATGAATAGAACACTGATAACACGGATTCACCCTGTGGAATAAAGAAAAAAAACATTGTTCTCCAATGCATAATTTATTTACAAAACAAAATAAGGGTAACAGATAATAAGAAATAATTCCACTGGGTGAACGGATGATCGCAGATTAATAAAAAATCAGTGAAGATCAGTTTAATCGGTGTCATCCGTGTGCCATTAATAAAAAAGCCACGAATGCGCGAATAATATTTGTCTTACATTCCCCGATACAAACCGGGGCAAGTTGTGAATTTGTGGCAAAAAAAACTACAAAAATGAGAAAATATGTTATTTTGGTTTTAGTCTTGTTGTTTATAGTAACATCAGTAATGCCCCAATCCAAAATCGCCCTGATAATCGGTAATTCCGATTATGCGCAAATGCCATTAAAAAATCCTGAAAATGATGCTTATGATCTTTCGGGCGCCTTGCGGGCTTTGGGGTTTCAGGTAATTCAAAAAACCAATCTCAACCAACGGCAAATGGAAGATGCCATCAGGGAATTTAAGGGAAGGATCAGCCCGGGTGATGTGGCCTTGTTTTATTTTAGCGGGCATGGAACCCAGGTAAAAGGCTTAAATTACCTCATCCCGGTAGGGGAGAGCGTTACCAATGAAATTGATGTAAAGTACAAGTGCATGGAGGCTGGTTTTGTGCTGGACCATATGGAACAGGCCCGATCAGGAATTAACATTATTATTCTGGATGCCTGTAGAAACAATCCCTTTAAAGGTTACCGCTCGGCCAACAGGGGATTTGCCTATATGTCAGCGCCAACGGGTTCTATCATTGCCTATTCAACAGCGCCCGGTAAAGTAGCCCAGGATGGAGCAGGCCGAAACAGCCCCTTCACCAAAAACCTGATTGAGAAGATAAATATCTCCGGATTAAAAATAGAAGAAGTTTTTAAAGAAGTGCGTAAAGACGTAGCCGGCGAAACAGGCCGGCAGCAGATCCCCTGGGAATCTTCTTCTTTGATGGGGGATTTTTATTTTAA
>CAZTAW010000360.1:0-2947 GCA_964611705.1 uncultured Bacteroidales bacterium | reverse complement strand
TGCTTATTTGGGTGGTTAAAGAAATTTCATGTGATCCGGAGCTGAATGAACGAACAGGACCAGCATCCATGTCATAGGAATAACCCAACTGGAAATTCTCCAGTATTTCAACCCTGGCACTGATAACAAAAGCATCTTCGAAACGATAAGACAGCCCCCCCCATAAAGTGTTCTTGTAATTAACAATGGTAGCAAGTTCGGCTTGCCATATGTTACCGGTGTTGCGAAATGAAGCTATAGGTTGAATTAACAATTCTTCATTAATCACAAAATTATATAGTCCGTATGCATGGAAATGACGGGGTATTTTAAAATTTGTTGCTTTTTGGTTTGATTTCAGCAAATGAAGGCATGAAGCGCCTATTATAAAATTTTGATACTGTATTTCAAACCCAAAGTCAAAATCAACAGTGGTTTGCTTTTCAGTTAACATGTTTTTATAAGGATCGTTATTATCTTCAAAAACAAGCTTGTTTGGATTGATACTACGGTGAATGATGCCTGTTCCTGCACCGAAAGTAATGATGGTTTCTCGGTTGAGCCGAAAATTATAGGAATAGTTTAGCTTTAGATTCTGAGCGCTTTCAGGTCCGATATTATCATTGACAAAAGATAATCCAAGCCCTACACGAATGTTTTCAAAGTAGTTTGAAACTCCCAGAAATTGTGTGGAGGGGGCGTTTTCAAATCCGGTCCACTGTTGACGGGCCAATCCGTAGATATTGATCATGTTGTTTTTTTCGATAGAAGCAGGATTGAACATGATCTTACGTAACCAGAACTGGCTGATCTGAGGGTCAACCTGTGAAAACGACCGGGATGTAATTGTGAAACATAAAATTACCGTTATACTGATGTAAAGCATTTTTTTCATGGCTTTATCATTTGTTTGCGTTGATTATTTCTCTGGCTTTTTGGATGCTGATCTTTTTACCATTCAAATAAGCATTGATAAAACAATCGGAATAACCGAGTTCCCTGATCTTCTTTTTCAGGTTAACTGCTTCTTTGATGGTGTTTCTTGAGCCAATTTCATATTTAAACATTTGGTTTTCCTGCCTGACAAAAACATGGGTGTTGGGTATTTGCTGCAGGATGCTGCCAAACAGCATGTTTCCCTGTATAGGTTGCTGGGTAGACATCAATTGAATTCTGAAACTTAAATCGGTAGCAGATCCTGTATGCTTGTTCTCTTTTGACTTGTCCGAAATTTCTAGTACCCTGAAAGTTGTCCGCCGGTTTTTCTGGTGTTCATCTTCGGTTGTTGCATTGCTGATCAGCAATTGTCTTTTTCCGTACCCTTTTGAGATCAGCCGGTCTTTGTTTATTCCTTTGCTGATGAGATAACTAACTACCGAACGTGCCCGCTCTTCAGATAATTTATCATTGTATGAATGTGAGCCCCTGTCATCAGTATGGCTGCTGATCTGTATTATTACGTTAGGGGTTTCCTGGAGCATGGAAGCCAGCTTATCCAGTTCTACTTTGGATTCGGGTCTTAATGTTGCCTTATCAAAATCATAATAAATATTGTTGAGAATGATCTCTTTCTTTTTTTCGATTTTTGTCAATTCAAAATCCATGTCATAACCATTTGATTTGGAGAAGGTTGTGTTTTTCTTTACCGATGGTAATTTGCAATTTCTTGATTCGGAAAAGTATCCTTCCTTGCTTACTTTAACCTTGTATGTGGTGTTGGGTTTCAAATCCACGAATCTGTATAATCCGTTGTAATCTGTATGCGTGAATGATTCAAAATTTCCGGGTCCGTTAATGCTTACTTTTTCTCCGGGCATGGGTTTTTGGGTATTCCTGTCAGTGACAAGTCCTTGAATAGCTGCCGAATATTGTTTGGGAACTAAAGTAAAATCAACCTTGAATTCAGGGGAAGAAGAGAAAACTATGTCTTTGTCTGTGATCTCCAGTGTACGAGAATCGGAATGGTAACTGTATTTTTCGGCGATGATCTTGTAATGAATAAAGGGTTGAAAGCGATTATAGCTATATTTGCCGTTCTTGTTTGTATAGATTGTATCTGTTTCACCTCTTTTATCAAAAATGATGAGTGCACCTTGTAAGGGTTTATTGGAAGTTGATTCCTTAACGGTTCCCGAAACATTCAGGTAAAAGGGCAATCCTTCAAAAGCAAAAATATCATCGCTTTTGCTTATGTTGCGGTTTGAGGAAAAAAGTCCGCCCGAGAGATCTGATTTTATGATCAGGGCAAAGTCATCTGCTGTTGAATTGAATGGATACCCAAGATTTACAGGTTCTGAAAATTCAAAATCCTTTTGATAGCTGTAAAATAAATCCAGGCTGCCTATTCCAAAATGACCATTGGAAGCAAAAAACAAAAGGGTGTCTCCCATAATGAAGGGAAACATTTCGTCATTCACGGTGTTGACTTTATTTCCAAGATTAATTGGAAGTCCCCAGGTTCCATCGCTTTTTTTCATTACCTTCCAGATATCTTTACCGCCATAACCACCCTCCATATCAGACACAAAATAAAGAACATCACCTGTTTGGTTTATGCTGGGATGACCAACGCTATGTTCCCTGCTGTTGATTGAAATATCTCTTTGCCTGTTCCATGAATCGGAAGCAGGATCGTATTTTGCTGTGGTAATGACACAATTAGAAGTGTTTTTGTTGCATTGCATAACATAACCAAGGTAAGTGGTTTCATCGAATGTAAAAGTACCGTCATTGAATTTTGAGTTCAGGGGGCCTTTGATCTTTTCAGGATTGAACCATCGCTTGTTTTCATCATCAAAAGTTGCAATAAACAAGTCAGAGTAGCCCTGTGAGGTACGTCCGTCAATTTTATCATTTTCATCCAGTATACGTGATGAGGTAAATACAAGATTATCACCAAACCAGGCGGGGGCGTATTCGCTGTATCTTGTGTTGATAATGTCAAGTACGGTGATTTTGATTGGCTTCC
>CAZTAW010000359.1:0-2965 GCA_964611705.1 uncultured Bacteroidales bacterium | reverse complement strand
AACATCCCGCAATGCGGCTTTTTTTTAGCTTAGAGGCTCAAAAAACGTAGATCCTACGCTTGTTTATTTTCACAAAAATTACAAAAAGAAAGACAAGCACAAAAAACTTCTCGAATTTGTTGACAGCCTGAAACATATCAAAACATCATTTTATGATACATCTCTTACATTACACAATTATTCTTCTTTGGTTTTCGAAATAGTGAAAGACAGAACCATTGACTCCGCCGATCTTTTGAAAATAGAGAAAAGAATACCACGCTCAACAATTGACACCTTATGGAACATTGATATTATTCCAATAGAGTATATTGATGGTCGCAGAAAAGAATTATCTGATGCGGAAATTCAAAAAACAGATTCCCTCTTTGCTTTAAGGATCAGAAAAAACAAAAAAGTATTTCTTAAGGAACTTGACAATATGATCAGGTTCCTGCAAATAACGCAAGATACTTCCCTTTTAAAGGAATCAAACCTTCGAAAAAGGTTTACAGAAAATAATTTATAACCTCAGCTTTTATTTCCCCGGCACAAAAAGTAAAATCCCACAGTTGCCGGTAATAAAAATGGAAGTATATCATCAATGATTGTATAACTTGTTGTAAACATCAACACTATGCTCAGCAGGAATATGATCAGTCCCGAAACAACGGTAATGCCCTGCTCCGGAATAAAACCACCAATTACAAGAAATGCTGCAAACACTATATAAATGACTGCATACCAAAAGCTTGTAAATTCAAGCTGAAATGCGGTAAACGAACCCCACCAGGTTAAAATCAGATAAACGGCAAGCGCCAGCCTCATCAACCAGTTTGCCAAAGGTAAAGCTACTTTTAAAGGTTTCATGATATTTTGGTTTTTTGTTGCAAGATATAAAAAGAAATCAATTTCATGTGTTAAATAATTATGAAAACTATAAACATTATTGGGGCAGGTATTGCAGGTTTATCTGCCGGTTGCTATCTGCAAATGAACGGATATAAAACCCGTAGTTTTGAGGGATGGGTACTGACATAGAAACTCGGATTTAAGCAAATGAAGAAAACCCTTCCCGGGCTGGAAAACTTTTATATGATCGGGCAATGGGTGGAACCGGGTGGCGGACTGCCCACAGCTTTGCGTTCAGGAAGATGCGTTGCCCAGGTCATCTGTAAAAAGGATAAAAAGAATTTCAAAACACATCAGTTTTAATTAATAAGAAACAAAAGTTTAATATTTTTGTCGTAAAATAAAACACTTATGGATTGGCTCTGGATCGCGCTCAGCTTAATTGTAGTTTTCATCGGGATCATTGGGGCTGTATTACCCGTTATACCAGGTCCTATTGTAGCGTATGTGGCACTTTTACTTTTACAGTTAACTACATTGTCTTCAAAATATTCGGCATCTCCCTATAATGAAGAATTTCTGATTATCATGGGATTGATCTCTGCCGGTGTTACCGTACTTGATTATGTAGTACCTGTTTATGGAACGAAAAAATTCGGTGGCAGCAAAGCCGGTGTGCGGGGCAGCATGATCGGCCTGGTTGTTGGCATAATCATTCTGCCGATGTTGGGTATTGTTATCGGCCCCTTCGGGGTTTTCGGGATCATCCTGGGCCCCTTTGCAGGAGCGTATATTGGCGAATCCATGACAGGAAAAGAAAGCAATGCAGCCTTTAAAGCAGCATTCGGGTCCTTTATCGGATTTCTGGCAGGGACGTTCATGAAACTGGTATATGGAATTATATGTGCCGTTTATGTATTTAAAGGCGCCTTTTTTATGTAATGATGATAAAAAACAATATCAATAAATTAGAAGAAAAAGCGAAAAACATCCGTAGGGATATATTGACAAGCCTTGCTCAAGCCGGGTCAGGTCATACCGGGGGTTCGCTCAGCCTGGCTGATATTTTTACGGTTTTGTATTTCAATATACTGAATCACAAACCACAACAGCCCGAATGGCCCGATCGTGACAGGCTGATACTCTCAATAGGCCATGTTGCACCTGCGCTTTACGCAACCCTTGCCAATGTCGGTTATTTTCCCAGAGAAGAACTCAAAACTTTACGCAAGCTCGGTTCCCGTTTACAGGGACACCCGGGCAGGGAACATGGCCTGCCGGGTATTGAGCTATCAGCAGGTTCTCTCGGACAAGGATTATCCGTAGCTATTGGCATGGCGCTGGCCGGAAAAATGGATCATAAAAATTACCATGTATTCAGCATACACGGAGATGGTGAACTACAAGAAGGCTCAATATGGGAAGCAGCCATGAGTGCCGGTTATCATAAACTGGATAACCTGATTGCTATTGTTGACCGCAACCGCATGCAAATTGACGGTCATACGGAAGAAGTGATGAAACTGGAACCCCTGGCGGATAAATGGCGTGCCTTTGGATGGGAGGTACTTACCTGCGACGGACATAATATCGAAGAGCTGGTCATGAACCTGAACATGGCCAAATCATATAGCGGAAAACCTGCTGTTCTTATTGCAAACACCATAATGGGCAAAGGAGTAAAAAGCATTGAGAACAATCATAAATGGCATGGCAAAGCGCCGGCAAAAGAACAATTAAGTGTTTTTCTGGATCAATTGGAGAAAGGCTGATATGGATTTTAAAAACAAAGGAAATAAGGCAACAAAAGAAGGTTTTGCAGAAGGGCTGCTTGCAATTGGCGGGAAGTATCCGAATGTTGTCCTTCTGGGCGCCGATATTACTTCTTCGGTGGGCATGGATAAATTTGCAGAAACCTACCCTGACCGTTTCATATCAATGGGCATTGCCGAACAGAATTGTATCGGCGCAGCAGCAGGGCTGGCGCTTTCCGGTAAAATACCTGTATTCAGCACCTATGGCGTATTTGCAGGTATAAGAACAACCGACCAGGTAAGAATATCCCTTTGTTATAATAATGTACATGCCATCATCGGCGGAGCACATGCCGGCATATCCGTGGGGCCGGATGGTG
>CAZTAW010000358.1:0-2975 GCA_964611705.1 uncultured Bacteroidales bacterium | reverse complement strand
TCGCGGCCACCTGATTTATCATCTCCATCACGGAAGTACTCAGCGACAGTAAGTCCTGAAAGGGCCACCCTGGCACGGGCTCCCGGGGGTTCGTTCATCTGCCCGAATGTCATCGTAAGCAAAGATTCTTTTAAGGTTTTATGATCCACTTTTGAAAGGTCCCAGCCACCTTCTTCCATGCTTTTCATGAAATCATCACCGTATTTTACCAATCCGGCTTCGATCATTTCCCGGAGCAAATCGTTACCTTCACGTGTACGTTCACCCACACCGGCAAAAACAGAAAACCCGGAATACTGCTTTGCGATATTATTAATTAATTCTTGTATGATTACGGTTTTACCTACGCCGGCACCTCCAAATAAACCAATCTTCCCACCTTTTGAATAAGGCTCAATGAGATCAATCACCTTAATTCCTGTGTACAGAACTTCATTCTGTGTTGATAGGTTTTCAAACTGAGGGGGATCTCTGTGGATAGGATAGGAGTGTTCTTTTGAAACAGGCCCCAGTCCGTCAATAGGTTCACCAACTACATTAAACAATCTTCCTCTGATATCTTCGGAAGTAGGCATAGAAATGGAAGCGCCCGTAGAAATCACTTCCATTCCTCTGCTTAGCCCGTCAGTTGAATCCATCGCAACGGTTCTAACTGTGCTTTCGCCAATATCCTGCTGACATTCAAGTATAATGGTTTCACCTTTTTTGTTTTTTACTTCAAGGGCATCATAAATATTGGGAAGTTTGGTGTCTTCATCAAATGCAACGTCAACAACAGGACCTATGATTTGTGCAATTTCACCGGTGATTTTCTTATTCATACTGATTAATATTTGATCGCAAAGATAAAAAAAAGTTGTTTTATCCAACATATTGAGAATGTTAAATATGTCAAATTATAACATTCTCCTGCATGAAAAAAATGCATTTTATATATTATGAACAAAACTTATAATCTTTCAGGGTTTTAGTTTTATTGATTCGTATTTTGATCTTTTATTTCTGATGGCAGTTCTTTGGTATGTTTTTTCTTTTTGAAAAAACTCCCATGGAAAATAATCAGCCAGAAAACACCAACAGTAATAGCAGAATCTGCTATATTAAATACAGGACGGAAAAAGATGATATGCTTACCTGGCCAGATGAAAAAATCTTCAGGAAGTGTTGTGTCAATAATTGGAAAATAGAGCATATCCACAACCTGTCCGTAAAGAAATCCTGCATATCCACCGCCTTCGGGCAGGAAGGCGGCAATGGAATAGGGATGTATTCCGCTTTCGCTGAAAAGTAGTCCATAAAAAGCGCTGTCAATCATATTACCAACAGCACCGGCAAAAATCAATGAAAGACTTATGATCAAGCCTTTTGCAGCTTTTTTTTTGGTTAAACGGACAAGGTACCATCCAATGGCGATAATAGCAAGAATTCTGAAAATACTAAGAAACAATTTTCCTGTTTTTCCTGCAAACTGCATCCCGAATGCCATGCCATAATTTTCGGTGAAATGTATCCTGAACCAGTCTCCCAAAACATAATATTCCTGACCGATATACATATGTGTCTTGATCCAGAACTTAAAAGCCTGGTCAACAACAAGGATACAGAGAACGATTATAAGTACCTTATTAAATTTCAATGAAATAGTATTAACCTTTATTATTACTCATTTGCCTTGCCGGATTTTTGTATTGCTGCAGTTTTGCATCTATGCTTAAAGTTGCATGAGGCACACTACGCAGGCGGTCTTTTGCAATGAGCTTTCCGGTAACACGGCATACACCATAGGTTTTGTTTTCAATCCGAATCAGCGCATTTTCAAGGGAGTTGATGAACTTTTGCTGACGTGCTGCCAGTCTGCTGTTCTCCTCTTTCGACAATACATTATATCCTTCCTCCAGCACTTTAAATGTGGGAGAAGTATCATTTGTATCATGCTCGTTGCTATTTGTATATGCTTCCGTGAGTAGTTTTAAGTCTCTTTTGGCTTGATCAAGTTTTTTTAAAATGATTTCCTTGAATTCCTGAAGCTCTTCATCGGAGTAGCGTTTTCTTTCAGGAGCCTTTCCTTTTTCTTCCTTTTTCTTGTCTTTCATAGCCGGTAAATTTTTTCATTTATCTGTGGAAATCTAACTATTTATCTTTTCTATTCTGATGTTAATCTTGATATTATCATACAATTCCACATTGGCTTTATCTTCATTCATAATTTCATCTTTAAGCTCTAATGATTGTGCCAGTGTTTCAGAACAAATATATGAAACATTATCGTTGATTGCATCCGTAATTATTTTATTTTCTTGTATTTCGAGTTTGATTTTGTCGGTAACCTCGAAATCTTTTTCTTTTCTCAGATTCTGAATCCTGTTGATCAGTTCACGTGCGATGCCTTCTTTTTTCAAATCATCCGTGATCGTAATATCCAGGGCAACAGTTAGATGATCAGTGTTGGCGACAACCCATCCAGGTATATCTTCGGTTGTTATATCCACATCATTAATGGAAATCTCAATATCTTCACCATCAATATTGAGATGATATACCTGCTCATCTTCAAGTTTGGCAATATCTTCCTGTTGGAATCCGGCAATTGCACCTGCAATTTTTTTCATCAACTTACCATAGCGTGGTCCAAGTTTTTTAAAATCAGGTTTTATTCTTTTTACCAAAACACCGGTAGTATCTGTCAAATAATCTATTCCTTTGACATTTACCTCTGATTTTACCAGGTCTTCAACTGCTTTCAACTGCTTTTCAAAATTTGGGTCAAGCACCGGTACCATGATCTTATTCAATGGCTGACGAACCCTGATATTTGTTTTCTTGCGCAAGGAAAGCACCATGGATGATATTTTCTGTGCCAGTTGCATCCGCTGCTCAAGATTTTTGTCAATCAATTTCTTATTGGCCACGGGGAAATCGGTAAGATGTACCGAGTTAACATCAAAGCGTTTTCCGACTTTATTCAGGTCAATAAA
>CAZTAW010000357.1:0-2984 GCA_964611705.1 uncultured Bacteroidales bacterium | reverse complement strand
CGGCTTGGCTACCCCGAGCAGGGAAAAGGCGGCAGAGGAGCGAAGGTAAAATCCTATGTGAGTTGTGCCATTGGCAGGATGAATAAATAACATCATGGAAGATCAAAAGAAACTGATCAACATAGCATTGACCCTCAGCCTGGTTACGATTATCTATAACCTGGCTGAGGGTCTTGTTTCCATTTATTTCGGGCTGGATGACGAAACCCTGGCCCTGTTGGGATTTGGAGTGGACAGTTTTGTGGAGGTTATTTCCGGAATCGGAATCCTGCATATGATCATCCGGCTGAAGAAGATTGGCGATGATCCGGCATCAAGGGATAAGTTTGAAAGAACCGCTTTGCGTATCACAGGTTTTGCCTTTTACTTACTGACCGCCGGCCTGGTTTTCGGTGTCGTGATGAATGTGATACAGGGCAGCAAACCCGAAACAACGGTGGTCGGGATCATCATTTCCTCCATCAGCATTGCTACCATGTGGTTTCTTATGTATTACAAAAAGAAGATCGGGCGCAAGCTCAACTCGGATGCCATCATCGCCGATGCCAACTGCACCAAAACCTGCTTCTATCTTAGCATCATTTTGCTTGCCTCAAGCGGATTGTACGAGATCTTCCGCATCGGCTACATCGACGTGATCGGCTCCCTGGCCATTGCCTGGTTCGCCTTCAGCGAAGGAAGGGAGGCTTTTGAAAAAGCAAGCAGTGAGACTTTGAGTTGTGGGTGTGGGGAAGAAGTGTGCGAGAAATGACAAATATCAAGCACCAAATCTCAAATAAATATCAAATTCGAAATTCGAATGACCAAAACAGCAACCCTTACAGGGAGCTATAATGAAGTCATCGGATGACTTCTTAGCAAATTTTATCAATATATTTAAAATTACAAACTGCTCATTTTATCAGTCATCCGATGACTTGGGTTCTAATCAAGCCACTGAAACCAGGTTTCCTGGTCTATGAATGGAATGTTATTTTGTTGGCATACATTCATGGTATGACCGGTTCCACCTTGTACTCTTTTATTCAAATCGTCATAGAAAATAGCGATTGAAGCCGGCAACATATCTTTTATACCAAGCACTTTTATGGTATCACGAATAATGTAAGCTGCTTTAATCGTGTATTGATTAATGTTACCGGATGCAAAATCATCAATCAATTGATTCTTGGATCTTTTCCAAAACCTTCACCATTGCCAAGGTATCCATCTTACAGTATTCCAGCAGATTCTTTTTCAGATCTTTTTTCTCAGCAGTGTCTTCCATTTGAAGTAAAGATTCAAACGCTCTGCCGGCAGCGGTGCCATTAGAAATTTCAAGATCATCATATCCCAATTCAGGCACTAAGGCCGGTAACACTTTCTTAATGGAATAAGATCCCTTCATTTGTGGAGTATAATAATGTTTGCTTTTAAAAGGCTCCATCAAGTCAACAATCCGCAACTTAATTTTCTCAATCTCTTCGGAATATTGCGGAAAGTCCCTTGCAATATGATTCAGGATCATTATTTCAAATGTTTTGTTAAAAACCACAATACTCCCTGAGGTGCCGATATTCTGAATTAAGGATTCAATGAACTCCAACCTTGGATCATTAAATCCATCAGATAAAAATTCAATGTGATGATATTCCTCGCCAGGTTCTTTCTGTACATGCAAAGAATACTGAAAAGGTATTTGCTGATATGGGCGTGATTGATCATATAAAGGTACCACCGGCTGGAAGCTCTCAAAATCCAGAAAGAAAAAAGGGTATTCAAGTTTTGAAAGAAAATTTTGAAGTGGCTCCTTTTCTATTGTAACTTTCCTATTCAAATGACTTTCAACCTGCAATCTCTGTGATTCATTTAACGGGTAATCTTCCGGTATATCTTTAAATTCAACAATTCCATCATAATAAAGATCAAACTTTCTGATGTTGTAAAGATTTTCAATGTTGAAAACAGAGGTCTCAGGTATGTGTTTCCAGCAATGACCAAAAAAATCGCAAATAAAAGGTTTCAGGCAGTGAATTCCAATCACGGTATCGGGTATTTTGTTTTTGGAAATAATTTCCTTAAAATTCTCTATGTTCGCTGAAACTTCCTCCTGCTTCTCTTTGGCAACATCATGAACCGACTCAATTTTAAATAATTTATCCGGGTCTATTTCTCCCTGTTTAACATACTTGTTGTTAATATAAGAGATCACACTATAGGGCACTCATATTTTTTTAAATTACTTGATAAAGAAATTGTCAATGATTCAGATAAGCAGTATGCAGAATTGTGTAATATCTTTCAAAATGAGATCATTCCTTTGCTACAGGAGTACTTTTATGATGACTGGGAGAAAATAAGAATTGTTTTAGGTGAAGCAGATGAACATTTAAAACCTGATAATGATCTCAGGTTTATTGAGATTGGTGATGGAAATGAACAATCCATTTTAGGATATAACCATCCTGAAATTAAGGATGATAAAAAGCTTTACAGAGTCAAAAAAAATTACAAAAAATAAACCTGACGCCAGAATTTTTAAAAAGATCTATTTCAAGGAAAAAGACTCCTCTGATGATAACTCCAAAAATGACAAAAAGAAAAAATAATGGAAAGTTACATTATTAAGGAGCATAACATTATTTATTGTAAAGATGATTTTTCTGCCCAAGAGCTGGGAAATGATAATGACGGTAATCTTTGTATTTCTGAGATTTGTTTTAATCATTTGGAAGGGGCTGTTTTAAAGAATCGGGAAGAGGAAAATGAAACCGGGGACTTTCTTTACCTAACCCAAAAAGGCGGCAGAAAAATCTTAAAAGCAAGAAACTATGTGGGTGTTTTGCAAACAAAAAATGGCACCACAATCGAGATACTTCCCAAAATACACACGATTGAAGACAAAAATGACAAAGAAGCTAAAAACACGAAGAAGATTTTCCTGAAAATGCTTAGGCGCTTAGGCTACAAACCTAACCAACATGTTGTTCGTTTTGCATGTTGTC
>CAZTAW010000356.1:0-2996 GCA_964611705.1 uncultured Bacteroidales bacterium | reverse complement strand
CTCAGGGTGATTACAAAGGCAGACTGATGTCGAGTCTTGCTATTCGCCATGACTTCTTAAAAGATAGAGCAACGGCAACATTGCAAATCAGGGATTTAACGGCTGGTATGAAACGGGATTTCACAGCCTCAACCGATGTTTTATACGAACATACCATCATGAAAAGAGAATCACCTATGGTGAATTTAACACTTAGTTATCGCCTGAAAAACTATAAAAAAGAGAAGGTACGTCCGGAAGGAATGGAAGATATGCAGGAAATGGATTATGGCTATTAAACAATAAATAATGAGGTAAAGTAACTACCGGGAGCTTAAACTAATTCAGGAATTTATTTTTTTGTGTTTGTCTTTGAATCCCTATCTGAAAAAGAAAGTAAAAAGCGGATTATAAAAACTCCTATTTCTCTATCTTTGCTATAAATTAAAGTGTTTTGATATGAGAACGTTTTTCACAACTATTTTTACCGGAGTTTTAGTCTTGTTATTTTTCCTTTCCATTGATCGCCTGAATGCACAAATTGAAGGTTGCACGGATCCCAATGCCAATAATTACAATCCCAACGCAACAATCAATGATGGCTCATGTACATACGATCCTGCTTTTTACAATCCCCATGTGTTTTTTACTTTGCCCGCCCTTGTCAACGAAACTTCAGGTTTGATCTTTTTCAGGGATGGTTTATGGACTTTTAACGATAGCAATGGAGCACCTGAATTATACAAAATTGATAACATCAGCCATGAAATCATTCAAACCATTGAAATCAACGATGCTGTTAATGTTGACTGGGAAGATATTACACAAGATGATAAGCGCATTTATATCGGTGATTTTGGTAACAACAACGGCAACCGCGATGATCTGAGAATTTATATCGTTGAAAAGTCGAATATTCCCTTGTCCGAAAACGCTGAAGTTGATGCACAGGCTATTGACTTTTATTACGAAGATCAAAAGTCGTTCATGAAAGCAAGAAGGAAAAACAACTTTGATTGTGAAGCTATGATTTCAGTTGGCGACAGCCTTTACTTGTTTTCAAAAAATTGGGGCAACGAACTCACTAAATTATATGTTTTACCGAAAACACCTGGTGAATATACAGCAAAGCTAAAAACCGAGTTTGATATCAAAGGCCTGGTTACAGGAGCAGCATATAATGCTCAATATGAAGAGGTAGTATTATGTGGTTACAAAAACCAGTTTTGGATACCTTTTGTTTTTCTCTTGTTTGAATATCATGATCAGGATTTCTTCTCGGGAAATAAAAGAAGAATAGATTTTCCTTATATCATCAGCTCTCAAACCGAAGGCATTTGTTTTTACGAAAAGAAAAATGTATTTATTTCCGCAGAGCAAACCGAAACTTTCAGTCAACGGGTATATAAAGTGAATATTGGCAATTGGACAGATATTTCCGCATCGGCCGTCGAACCGGTTATTAGCAAAGCCATTGATTTTTCTGTTCATCCGAATCCTGTCAAAGGCAATACCTTTAAAATTGATATTTCAAAACTTCCGGTCGAAAGTTATACCATAGAGATGTTTGATACTACAGGAAAGAAAATCTTTTTTGATAAATTTAGTTATGAAGGTGCTAAAAACAGTGTTAGTATTCGTTTGCGAAGTAAAGTTAAGCATGATGGATTGTATATTGTGAAGATCAGTTCTGGAGACCACTATGCCACGCATACAATAATTATTAAAGACAAATAACGTTTTACTTGCAAATGGATCAGGATGAGCTAATAAGAACGGGGAAGTACCTTCCGCTGATCGAAGAGTTTTATACCATTCAGGGAGAAGGATTCCATGCAGGAAAAGCTGCTTATTTTGTCAGGTTGGGCGGTTGTGATATTGGTTGTGAATGGTGTGATACAAAATTTTCCTGGAATGCCTCCGCTTTTCCCCCTGTTGCTATAGATGAAATCATCAGCAAAATAACCAACCTGCCTGCAAAAGCCGTTGTGGTATCAGGCGGTGAACCCCTGATGTACAATTTAGCTTACTTTACCGGCAAGCTTAAAGATCACCAAATTGAAACTTTTATTGAAACATCCGGATGCCATGCCATGAGCGGATATTGGGATTGGATTTGTCTGTCACCCAAAAAGCAAAATCCACCCATAAAAGAAAACCTTGGATTGGCTCATGAGCTGAAAGTTATTATCCGCGATAAAAAGGATATTGAATGGGCAGAAACAAATGCTGAAAAAGTTGGCGAAAATTGTTATCTTTACCTGCAACCGGAATGGAGCAGCGTAAGAAGAATTTTGCCGTTTATCATAGAATACGTTAAACAGAATCCAAAATGGCAGATTTCGTTACAAGTTCATAAATACATGGGAATACCGTAAATTATGCGCAATAAAACAATATATATTTTTTTAGTTTTTTGCTTTGTTGTCATTAATACCGCTTCAAATGCCCAGGGGAATAAATACAAGTTTACGACGAACAATCCCAAAGCCTTGAAGTTTTATAAAAAAGCAGAAGATGCATACATTCATCATGAAGGTAAAAGGGCATTGCGTTTTCTTGAGAAATCTCTCGATAAGGATCAAAATTTTATTGAAGCGTATCTCTTGATGGGGGATATTTATGTGGAGAATCAACAAAATCATAAAGCTGTTGAAACATATAAAAAAGCCGTTGCCATAGATTCAACCTTTTTTCCGAAAGTATATTATTTTTTAGGTGTACTCTATCTGGAAGAAAAGCAATACCAGGAATCCGCAAGTAGCTTTAATTCATATCTTCAATTCAGCGATCAGCAACCTGAAGTACGTGAACTTGCCAAAACAAAAATGCAGCAGGCCAGTTTGTTATCGGATTTTTATGATAACCCGGTGCCATTTGACCCTGTAAATATTGGCAAGAGCGTTAACTCTCCGGCAAATGAATACATGAATTCAATTTCTGCTGATAATGAGATATTGTTTTTTACGAGAAGACAGGCAGACACAAGCAAAAAAATGAACCGGGATTATCTGGAA
>CAZTAW010000355.1:0-2997 GCA_964611705.1 uncultured Bacteroidales bacterium | reverse complement strand
ACCCCGCTGCTCTGCGGCGGGGTAGTTTATTTTGTCCGAAGGACTTCTTGGGAGAAAATTTGAAAATTTGAATTGCCGTTTGTTTTGGCGAACGGGTTTTGGATGAATAAATTCAGTTTGTTTTCATGTTGCTTTATTTTGTAAATGATTCGGTGCTGAGATAAGAGAAAATTGAGACTGATGCAAAATGGTCGGGATTTAGTATAAAAGAAATCATTAAATTTGTATTATAAGCAATGATAATTGGAATAAATGATGGCAAAAGAATCATTTCTGCCGCAAGCAGATGAACCATTGGAAGAATACTTTAAATCAGGTCGCTATAAAAAATATGCTTCAACAATCTCATTTACAACTATTGAAAATCAATCGGAGGCGAATTATGAATTTTGGCGAAGGCTTTCACCCTATCAAAGATTGGAACTACACCAGATGATGCTCAATTCTTTATATAAGGATGAGATTAATAAGGATCAGGAATCACAAACACTAAAGATCAGTTTTACTGAGCCTGGCTTATGAGAATACTAAACGAAACCCATACCAAGTATGTAACACAGCTTATTCAACATAACGTTGATTTTATAATTGTTGGAGGTTATTCGGTAATATTTCATGGCTATATAAGGACAACGGGTGATTTGGATATTTGGTTACGTCCTGATAATGATAATAAGAAAAACCTGGTGCTTTCACTGAAAAGGTGTAATATTTCGGGAGATTCCTTAGAATTATTAAGCAGAAAAGATTTTTCCAAATCATTAGCCTTCCATTTCGGCTCACCACCTCAACGTATTGAATTTCTCACACATATCTCAGGTTTGGATTATGAAAAAGCAAAGCAAGATTGCGAATACCTCAATTCAGGAAACATTCGTTTTCCATTTCTTGGCTTGAAAGATTTAATTGTAAATAAGTTAACGAGTAGCCGGCTAAAAGATAAGGCCGATGTGGAAGAGCTTCAAAAGATTCAAAGGGAAAAATAATTATCAGCCCGTGGCTTGGACTGTTTTTCTCCTTCTTAAAACGGTTAAAACCGTTTGTTGTCAACTTGTTTGGCATCATTTACCCCACTTTGAAACTGTGGGTTGATATTTTTCCTGAAAACAAAATCACTTCTCTGATCGAAAAATTAACGTGAAATTTTCGAATATACTTGAAAATTTCACGCTAATTTATTAATTTTACAATCAAAACCTTTTAATGAAGATTCAATGAGCATGTTTTAAAAATCAATGCCGATGAATTGAAATACATTGATATTCTGTCTTCACGCGATTTCCAAAAGATGCAGATGCTGGTTGCTGATTACGATGTTCTTTTTATTGATGAGGCACAAAGAATACCCGATATAGGAATAAACCTGAAAATCATCCATGAAAATCTATCCGGACTTAAGATACTTGCCACTGGTTCCTCATCTTTTGATCTGGCAAACAAAGTCAGGGAACCATTAACCGGACGAACCTCCACACATATTCTTTACCCTGTTTCACTATCGGAATTAAGAATGCATTACAACCTTTTTGAGCTTCAGGACAGATTAGAGGAATATATGATTTTTGGTATGTATCCGGTTGTGTTTCATTATTCCTCTGGGCAAAAGAAGGAGAGGTATCTTAGAGAATTATCGTCAGCTTATCTCTATAAGGATATTCTTGAACTTTCTTCCATCCGAAATAGTACAAAAATAACCACCTTGCTAAAAATGCTTGCATTTCAAATTGGTACTGAAGTTTCATTAAATGAACTTGCTGCCAATCTTAACCTGAGCCAGGACACAGTGAACTCATACATTGATTTGCTTGAAAAAGCATTTATCATATTCAGGCTTGGTGGTTTCAGCAGAAATTTGAGAAAGGAAGTTACCAAAAGAAATAAGATATATTTCTGGGATCTTGGTGTAAGAAATAGTTTGATTGACAATTTCAATTCATTTAATCTGAGAAATGATATAGGCCAGATGTGGGAAAATTTTATCATTGCCGAGCGTTTGAAATACTTATCCTACAAGCAAATCTACTTATCCTCCTATTTTTGGCGCACTTATACGGGAGCCGAAATAGATTATGTTGAGGAAAAAGGTGGAGAACTTTATGCCTTTGAAATAAAATTCAAAAAGGCCAAACCCAACGCTCCAAAAACCTGGAAAGAACAGTATGGTTATAATTACAAATGCATCACCAGGGAGAATTTCGGGGAGTTTGTGGTATAAACCAGGAATTTCTGAAAAGCTAATAATTATCAGTCCACGGCTTTAGCCGTGGGTTTTGGAATGGATGAGTTTTTTCGGAAACGGCTTTCGCCGTTTTTCTTGTTTTTTAATACGGTTAAATCTGTTTGTTGATATCAATTGTGAACATTGGTGCAAAAGAAAATTTTATTATCATAAAGCACTTTTTTGCTTTTGTTGGTCATAATGTAGACGTAATAGGTTTGGTACTCTGACATGGAATAAAATTAATAAAAAATCCTTTTCTAATTATGAGCGCCAGAAAAATAATCGAATGTCATTCCAACTGGAGCAGCCGAGCGATAGCGAGGCTGCGAAAGGAGGAATCTCCCGGCGTTTTGCAGTTCTTCTATTAAATCAACCAAAACTTTACTTTATCATTCAGAAATGCTAAACCCGGATTCTTTCTTTTTATTAGTGCATCTTTTTTCTCCCTCTTTCAATTCTTAATTTCCTTTTCCCTATTTATAGCCAGGTCGATATTATTAAAATACCGATTAAAGCCATACAATATGCATATTGCAAGACTTTAAAGATTGTCGGAGTGGGGAGATTTGAACTCCCGACCTCTTGACCCCCAGTCAAGCGCGCTAACCAGGCTGCGCCACACCCCGTAATTTTTTTAACAAAAAGGTTGTTATATTTATTTCTATTCTGTAACCCAAACAAAGAACGATTTGAACTCCCGACCTTCCCGACTCTGTCGGGACGCGCTAACCAGGCTGCGCCACACCCCGTAATTTTTTTAACAAAAAGGTTGTTAT
>CAZTAW010000354.1:0-3015 GCA_964611705.1 uncultured Bacteroidales bacterium | reverse complement strand
ATAATGAGATCTATAACAACGATTTTCAGGATTTGAACATCGGCACACTGGCAATAAATGTTAATAGAAGTAAAAATGGTCTTGCTGGCTTACAAATTTTGTGTAACGAGTATGTGAATTGTGAATATGATATAGCAGTAACAAATAACATAAATGACGATAAATTAGGAATAAGATGGGCTCAGGGTTCGGAGGACCTAACTTATGATGCCACAGCAGGAAATAGATTTAGCAGGTTAGATTTACAAAATGATGGTGATTATTTTATTAACTCTGATTGTGGAGATATTATCTATTACCATCATAAAGAAAACTATCCTGCAAATTATTATGTAATTCCGGTTTATAGATCAGTTGATCTAATTACTCTTGATGAAAATGATCTGTACTATTTTGTTGAAGAGCAGAGTTGTCCTACTCAATTAACATCTGAAGGTGGAAGTGGGGATGATATTGAAGAAGAAAAAACACTAATGGCTACATATGATTTTGAAGCTGATTCAGTAAACATTTTAATAAATGATCTTAAAGACGGGGGAGACACTGAGACATTAAATACCGAAGTACAGACAAGCTGGCCTGAGGAAGCATATGAAGTATATTCCGATTTGATGAGCAACTCACCTTACCTCACGGATACGGTGATGGTTAGTTCTGTTGAAAAGGAAAATGTGCTCGATCCGGCCATGGTTACCGATATTTTGTCGGCCAACCCGCAGGCTGCCAAATCCGATTCGGTGCAACAATCATTGGATGACCGCAGCAACCAGCTCAGCAATGACCAGCGGGCTGAGATCGACCTGGGATTATATACCATCGGGGCGCTTGAATCCCTGCAAACCAAACTTTCCAACTATAAAGGCTTGCGGAGCAGGTCGCTGTTCAAAGTACTCAGGCATTATAAAAACGACACTTCCAATGCTTCCGTCGACAGTTTGCTCAATGTGCTCGACCGTGAAAGCCGCTTGTGGTCCGAATACGCCATCAGCATGCAGTATTTCGACATGGGTGACACCACCAATGCAATGAGCCGGCTGAATGCCATACCGTCAAATTTCAGCCTATCGTCCACACAGTTGAACCGGCATCAGGATTATGTGGATTATTTTGAGCTCTTAACCGGCATCCATGCCGATGGCAGGTCTATTTTGCAGGCAGACAGCACTGAAAAAGCGGAACTTTACGCCATACTCAGCAGCAGCAACGGACGGATCAATGCATTGGTAAGGAATACATTGCTTAGCATTGACACCTTATCCTATGAGGAGCCTTATGAATTCCCGGATGCGCTAAAATCAGGCAGGGTGTATTATAAGTTTTCCAATAAGGAAAATAAGGAACACCTGTTATCGCTTTATCCCAATCCGGCTGGAGATTATGTTATAGTTGAATACAAATTAACGAAAACTGGAAGGAACAACCAGATTGTTTTTACAGACAGCAAAGGAGTTGTTATAAAAGTCATTCAGTTACATAAATCACATGATTATCTTGTTGTTTCACTTGATGACTTTCCTGATGGTTTGTATTTTTGTACTTTGGTAGGAGATGGTGAAAATATTGAAACAATGAAATTGTTAAAGGCAGATTAACCATAAATTTAAATCTAAGGTGGCTTGGATATATTCCGAGCCACCTTCTAATAATCCTTACTATGCGTCAACAGGCATATTTCCTTTTAATTGTTACACAACTATTAATTTCTTTCAATCTATCAGCTCAATTTGAAGGATATTTCAACTATCGTTACGATCTAACAACAACAAGTGATTCTGATTTTGGTTATACCATATTTGAAAAACAAAACGAATATATTGTTGCCGGAAAAGGAACAAATTCAACCACTGGTAATAGAGAAATTTTTATTTCATCATACACTAATTCGGGTATATTACAATGGGTGAAGAGATTTGGAGATTCCGTTTCAAGTTTTATACTGACAAGACCCGATTGCATGCATAAGTACAATGAGAACAGATATTATTCTGTTGGGTTTAAAAGAACTCCAACGAGTTTTTGGGTTCATGACGAGGTAATGCTAACATGTTACAATGGTTCATTTGACACCTTATGGACAAGCTATTACGGTGATATTTCTGAACCCTATGATACTGCTTACATTTTTAGTCAGGTGAAGCGCACTTCAGATAATCAATTAATACTTGGCGGAGATTGGATGCCCAAGGCGGAAGCTATCCGCATGTGTTTGATCAAAACAGATACAAGTGGGAGTATGATATGGAAAAAGTCTTATGGCAATGGGGATGGATATTACAGAGGATATAGTGTAGTAGAAACTTCAGATGGGGGATTTGCTCTTGGTGGCGCTTTGTTTTATATTGGTCAGGAGCACTCAGGTGACCCGATTGTTCTAAAAACAGATAGCGTTGGTAATGAACAATGGATGATCAATCTGGGAGGGGAATATCACGACCATGTTGCAATGTTATGCAATACAAATGACGGAAACTTTGTGGCTGCCTATTCTTATGCAGATTCAATGTATACCCAAAACGAACCTTCCAGTAGAATTTGTTTGACCAAAATCGATAATGAGGGAAATATTTTATGGACTAAATACTATGGGGAATCCAGGCTCTTAAATTTTGTCAATAATATAATTGAAACTGAGGATAGCTCATTATTAATTGTTGGATGTGTAGTAAATGAATATCCTGGATATTCCGGTTGGATATTGAAAACAACACCCAACGGTGATAGTCTTTGGTTCAGAGAATATAGAAATGTAATAGATAGTAGGAACAGGAATTATTTAATGGATGTTGCACAAGCGTCAAATAATGAAATAATTTCATGCGGTTATATTCTTCCCCTCCCTCCCGACACAGGTTATTATGACACCTGGGTCATCAAGCTCGACAGCCTGGGCTGCGACACCCCCGGCTGTGACCCTACCGTTGGTATTCCCTACCGGTTTGAGGGAGGTAAAAGCCTGCAACTTTACCCCAACCCGGCCAGGGAACATTTCGTAGTTGGTAGTTCGTTGTTCGTGGA
>CAZTAW010000353.1:0-3015 GCA_964611705.1 uncultured Bacteroidales bacterium | reverse complement strand
ATCCAGCTTGTAAGAAAATCAAAATTTATCCGCGACTATCCGTAAAATCCGTGTCATCAGTGTTCTATTCCTTAATGGCACGCTGATAACACTGATGCGACAGATTTGAACGGATTTAATATTTGGGAAACAACCTATCCCCTTAATCTCCCCATCAAAATTATCGAGAATGTGAAGAATGTCTTGAGTCGGTATTTTTGTTGAATCCGATGGATTATACAATAATATAAAACTAATCCGCGATTATCCGTAAAATCCGTGTCATCAGTGTTCTATTCTTTTAATGGCACGCTGATAACCTTTAGATTTGAACGGATTTTGAATTTACGATTGCCAGAGTTCACGAGTTCCCGAATTCACGAGTTCACGAATTCACGAATTAGTTGGGGTTTTACCACCTGATTCGGGAACTCGGGAAATCGTGAAATCACGAAATCGTGAAATCTCCTACCCCCCTGCAATAAGACTGAAGGCTATAAATTCGAAAACACAATCCCGCCTCCTATCGTATAATTCCTTTCAAAGGGCGTATTGAACCAATAATTGCCATTTAAATAAATACCATAATTGCTTGATGTCGCAATCTGAATTTTTAATCCGGTTACAAAGCTCGAAAACTCTTTCTTCCTTGCAGGCTCGGAATAATATTCCCCTTCCGATATTACCAAATCATCTGAATGATCATAATAATCCCGGTCGGCTCTGTAAATATATTCTATTGAACTAATGCTTCCATGACCATAGCCCGCCGTGAAAATCAAATGAAAAGGCCGCAACATTCTGTAACCGAATTCTATTTTATAGGCAAAACCGGCTGTTTCCGATTCACCATCTTTAACTTTTTTAATAATAAAATCTTCTGCTTCATTGAATACAATTCCCGGAATGTCTGCAGAACTTACATTTTCGGCTGCAAGAGATAAATCCGGCTTATGGGTTGAAAACCCATTGAAATTTATTCCAAACAAAACGCGGTTAAAAACAAACCCCAGGTCAAATCCATTCCAATGCGGGCCATTCAGGTACCCCATATTGATCATGCCTTCCGAACGCATTCTTATTTTTTTTGTTTTGTCACTATACCGCATAAAAACAGTGCGTCGCGTTGAAATATATCCGCTTTTGCTAACTTTAATTTTATGTTTTCCTTTTACAAGTTTGGTTGTCGCCGGGCTGTAACCAATCGAATCGCCATCAACCAAAACTTCGGCTTTTGAAGGTTTTGTGATCACATGAAGCTTTTGCCTGATCAGTTCCAGGCTAAAAAAGTATTTATCCTGTTCTTCTTTAACAGTAAAAAAAGTGTCAATGGTTTGGTGGTGCTCTTTGCGAATAATAATACGGTTTTCGCCCAGCGGCAATACAGCTTCCAAAGGCGAATCACCATAATCTTTGTTATTGATTGTTATATCGGCATTTCCGGGTTTTGTTCTGATCTTTACCATTTTCTTGCTATTCAGAAAATATTCCTTGTTAAAAGTTTCACCTTCTGTTATTTGAATTGTAGTATTTATTGTCTGATAACCTTGTTTTTTAATGATCAAACGGTGTTCACCCACAATAAGCTCATCAATTCTTACAGGGGTGTATCCCATGCTTGTTCCATCCAGCAATAGTTCCGCATTTTCCGGTTTTGTATTTACCGAAAGCGATCCTAACCTGGGTTTCAATCCGATATCAATTTCAGTTGTTTTACCGGCTTCAATCTCTATGATCTCAAAATAAGGATAGTATCTGTCTTTTTTAACCTCCAGGGAATACTTACCGGCATCCGGCCCCCTGCCTTCCCCGGTAAGGGTAATATCGCCCGTACCCAGATTTTCGTTTTCAAGAAAAACACTGGCATCATCAGGTTCAACATCCAGTGTAAGCCCGCCAAATCGAGGTTTAAGCGAAATTGTATGTTCTACCAGCGAATCTTTATAAATGATCAAAGTTGTATCAACGGGTTCGTAACGTTCCCTCGAAATGATCATTCTGTGAGGTTGGGCTTTATAGTCCCTGAACTCATAGGGTGTTTTTTCATTAAACGCAGGAAAACCATCAATTTTTATGGTTGCCCCGTCTGGTTTGCTCAGCAGGTTTAAATCCCCTTTTCCGTCAGGAATAATAATTTTGGTTTTCAAAACCATTTCATAAACCCCTGCTTCCTGTATGGCATCGGGGTAGAAATAGTTGCGCAGCACGCCATGTCTTTCATGTTTTATGGTTATTTTTCGGCTGCCTTTGGGAACATATACCCATATTTCACCAACTTTCTGAACAACTTCAGTAATACCAAGCAGGCCGGCATCCCAGCTAAAACCGGTTTCGGTTGTAACCACTTTTATTAAAGCGCTTTTGTAACCGTTCTGGTCAATGACCGGATCGGTTATCCGGGCAGTCTGGTCCATTGGAAGGGCTCTGAAGGAATGGACTTCGATTTGGGCATGAACAGATTGAAAAACAAATAGCATCATACCGATGAATAAAAACTGCATCATTGAAATTGTAAATTTCATGAGGCTAAATTAAAGAAAGAAACTCAGGCATTAAAATCTTTATATCCTTAAATTATTTTCCAAGCTGTAATTTTAAGCAATAAGAAAGTTCATTCGCCAGGCATTAAATTACAAATCAATACCAACATTCAATATCTGAAATTCAAAACCGGGTAACTTTGATTTCTTGTTTGTATTCAAAATTTTGTTTTTGATTTTTATTTGTGATTTGATTATTGATATTGGGAGCTTTCAAAGATTTAGAGATAGGAAAATCTTATTTATATTCATTACAGATACCTTTTCATTACATTTATCTTTTAATTTTTTTAATTTTACCTTCCCAAAAACAATTTTTTTATGGCATCACGAAAATTACTGCTTGTTGTTTTAACATCGCTTTTTTTTAATATTTGTAATGCGCAAACTGTTGAGGAAATTGTCAGCGACAGGGCTACCTATATCTGGGGAAAAGGAAAAGGTGCCACTTTGAAGAAAGCCGACAATGATGCGCTGTCAATGTTGATCAATCAGA
>CAZTAW010000352.1:0-3020 GCA_964611705.1 uncultured Bacteroidales bacterium | reverse complement strand
CTACTTTGCTTGTATTTAATAAGAAAGGAATGTTTGACCATATGCAAAATTATGCAGACCTTGAACAATTCGGGCCAAAAGTCATGATGATTGATGCAATGCAAAGGATTGAACGTGAATTGGTTTTATTAAAATCTAACGGAAAAGAAAAACTTGAATGGTTCAGAAAACGTTTTCCAAATTTGGAAAATTCAATTCAACATTATCACATTGCTTCATTTTTAGGAATGACATCAACTTCATTAAGTCGTATTCGAGGTAAAAAATAAATATACACTTGAAATCTTGCCAATTGTAAATGAATTTCTCAAAAGCCTAAACTAATTTTGCCTCAAAATTATTCACATGAGAAAAGTATATTTATTCAGCTTCTTAACAATTCTTGCAGCAATTAGCTCTTGCAGTAAGATACCTTCGTGCGATTGTATGGGACGAGAAGAATTTCCTACAAACTCTTTCATAGATGACACTAAGGCAAAATCAATTGCCGATTTAGCATGTCAATTTATCAATAGTGAAACAGTTCCTGCAATCCAGATTTCAATCATTGACAGCCTTGGAAATATTTGGACTTTATCTACCGGAAATGCAGACAAAAAAAGAAAAATTATTCTGACTAACGAACATATTTTTCGTTTAGCAAGTGTTACCAAAGTATATACTGGAACAGTAATTTTTAAATTAATTGATGAAGGAAAGCTTAACTTATCCGACAAATTGATTGATTATTTCCCTGATTACACAAATTCCCCAAATGTAACAATTAGCAATCTGCTTGACCATTCATCTGGAATCAAAGAATTACTGACTTTACCCGACATTTTAATGAGTGGTACAATTAATACCGATAAGGTTTGGGATATTAATCAAATTGTGTCAACAATTGCCAAAAAGAATCTGGTTTTTGAAACAGGTACCGACCATCAATATTCAAATACAAATACTGTTTTACTTGGTCTAATAGCGGAAAAGATAACAGGTAAAAAAATGTCAGAACTATTCAATGAATATATTTTCAGCAACCTAAACATGAGTAATACTATATTTTCTCCTTATAATGGTACGCCTGAAAAATTAATTAGCGGTTATGACAGGAAATTATTACCTACTTTGGGTTTATATGAAGTTACATCTGAAAATACTGCATGGGCAACCTCTGCATTTACATCGGGTGCATTAGTCTCAAATAGTGAGGAAACAGCAATTTTTTTTCACAATTTATTATCGGGGAAATTAATATCTGAGCAATCACTTAATGAAATGAAAAAGTTTGGTGTAGCAAATAATTCGCAAGATGAATATTTGAAATACTTTGGTAAAGCACTATTCAAATGGGAAATAAACGGGAATACATATTTTGGGCATGAGGGGCTTTTCGTGGGCTTTGATAATATTGTAAGTTTCAGAGAGAAAGATAAAACGACAATTGTAATTCTTTCAAATTTATCCTTTTTTAATAAGTTTAACCTTCTCAAGGAAATTGATAAAATAATTGAATAATGAGAATCATATTTTTAGCTACTTTATTAGCAATTATTTGCTTTAATTCAATAAGTGCACAAAAGATTGAAAGTGCTAATAATGCAAAAAAACATAATATTCAAATTTCTGTTGGTGCTCCTGCAATGTATTGCGGACTGACTTATGAATATTTGATTAGGCATGTGAATAAAATATCTATTCTACCCCGAACAGGAGTTGGTTTAAACATTTTCAAACCATCCTTTGGGAAAGAGTTTAATATTCATACAGGAATAACAACTCTTTATGGTAACAAGCCAGGTAAACTGGAATTTGGCTTAGGATTAATACATTATTTTGCGGAAAATTACGACCTTGAAATGGAGAAGAATAAATTAAAATATAAACCTATTTTATATGGATTAATTGGCTATCGATACGAATTCAAAAACAATCCAGTTACCTTAAAATTCGGCATAACACCAATTGTAGTTTTCAACAAAGACAAAGAAGTATTTTTCCCATTAGCTGAGTTAGGATTTGGATTTAGACTATGACAATCAACTGTTGCCAACAAAGTGTAGCAGCAATAAGGGTTTCAGTGGTAATTCAAGCATTCTGCCCCACTCAAACTTCGGTGTAGGTGGACAGTTTTATCGCCCGCATTCCCTTACTGCTGCTACACTCAACCGTTGTGGCGCATTTTAGCGAACACTTCGACATTGATTTGATAATTTGAAACAAAATAATTATCTTTGACGTTAGTAATGTAAAATGATAGTATGATTTTTTCGTTTGGTTCAAAGGATACTGAAAAGATATGGAATGGAGAACGTGTCAAAAAGATGCCGATTGAGATACAGCAGATTGGACGGAGAAAATTAAGGCTGATAAACAACTCTCAAAACTGGACAGATTTGAGAATACCTCCATCCAACAGGTTAGAGAAGTTACACGGTTCCGATTTTTGTAGTATCAGGATAAATGACCAATGGAGAATTGTATTTCGGTGGATTGACAATAATGCTCACGATGTTGAGATAATGGATTATCATTAAAAAGGAGGATTAAAAATGGATAGATTAGCAAACATTCACCCAGGAGAGATTTTACTTGAGGAGTTTTTAAATCCTCTTGAGATAACTGCATATAGACTATCAAAAGACACAGATATTCCTCAGACTCGAATTTCACAAATAATTAAAGGTAAACGGAGGATTACAGCCGATACAGCGTTAAGATTTAGTTCATATTTCGGTAATTCAGCAAAGTTTTGGCTTGGATTACAGGATGATTATGACATTGAAGAGGAAAAAGAGAACAAAGAAGACTTATTGATTAGAATAAAGAAAAACGCACCACAACACGCGGTATAAAACATTGGGGTCTAAGTGGTTATGTGGGCATCCTGCCACGCATTAAATTTGGTGTAATTGGACAGGATAGTAGCTCGCAAACCCCAACGATTTCATACGTGTGCCGAGAAGCAGAACATCGGCAAAATAATAGTTCTGCATGCTGTAATAAAGATGGTGGAACAGGCCCACCGGAGTCGTCTT
>CAZTAW010000351.1:0-3028 GCA_964611705.1 uncultured Bacteroidales bacterium | reverse complement strand
AGGCCATCCGAAGTGATACTCCCTCCATCTGTTGACCATACCGGTGTAATGGGCGGATCGAGCGGATTGCCCTCGGTATCATAACCAACGGCAACAAATTGCTGTTGTTCACCTACCTCAAGATTCACATTTGCCGGTGTAACAGAAATAACATCCAATTGTTGTTCACCCGTAATGGTAATATCAGTTGATCCATGCGGATTATTGTAAGGCGGGCCTTCATAACAGGTAATGTACGAGCTTCCGGTGGAAGTTGCAGTAAAAGTACACTTGCAGGGATCATCGGGATTTACCGCGATGGTGCCGTGAAATGAATCGCCAAGCCAATGTGGATCGCTCAGCGGCCAAAGGTTGCCATCATCATCAACCCAGGTGGCCGTAAATTCCAGGCTTTCATTCACCTGCATGGTCGGGTTCTCAGGGGTTATTTGAATATGGTCTTCTCTCTGCTGTGAGTATATAACAGAACTTGTTAGCAAGATCAAGCTGATAAATGTGAAAGCCTTCATAACTTCAGGGTTTAGTGATTACTGGTTTTGACAGACTAAAGATAAGAAATAATAAGCTGCAGGTCAAGTAATAAAATCCCCACTACTAAAAATTGCTCAAATTTCTTATGCATTTAAAAGATAGGAAGAAAATGATAATTTTCTGATAAAAAGAATTGAATCCTACTAATTTATACTTATTTGAGGATATAAATAAATCATCAAAATATCTTCACCAGGGAAATGTTGTAGAAGTTGGAAGAGGAGAAGTTTCGGGCAGATGGCCGGCCTATTTTCCCTATTGGATTCTTATAGATATTAAGGTACCGGCAGGTGATACATTAATACTCGATCCCGGTGTTGAATTTGTTTCTAAAGGGAAATACCGTGCAAATTAAAATACCTGCGTGAAGAAGAAATCAACAGCGGAATTAGAGTTTATAATTCTCCGCTCGCGTTGGAAAATTCCAGGTTAATTGAATTCAACCATCTGCTTACCAATGGAAAAACATCACCCTATTTTGGCAACAATCTTTTCATAATTGACAAGTTACCCGGGTTTTATATCCGGGATAACAGTTCGCCTCTTTTTCACAAAAACATATTTGTTAATGTTTATTCATGGCAGTGGGACCTTTTTTATTGCAGTAACAGTACTGCACCTGAATATTATTATAACGACTTCCATAACTTCTACTTTTCTATTGCATTTGAAAAAAAACACGTCCAACTATCGTAGGTAACATTTTCAAAGGCAGGTGTGCTTTATATACAATTCGAGATTATCATGTTGTTAAACCCATAGCCTATAATGATTTTAACTGCTCCTATGCTCCTTCGTATTACCCCCTCGATTACCCGGAATTTGGTGAAAAAATACATGTAAACCACAATGGTGACCTTTGTGATAATTACCAGAATATATTCGAAGATCCCTTGTTCACGGATGTTGAAAATGGTGACTTTAGCTTACAGCCTGATTCTCCCTGTATAGACGCCGCGGACCCGGGCGATCCCCTTGACCCTGATTACACCATTGCGGATATAGGCGCACTTTAGTTCGACCTGGAAACGAACGGGCAAATGGCCTCAGGCAAAATGACCGTGATCAAATGAAAAAGCTATTTATCCTGTTTTGCTTTTTCTTCAGCAAGAAAGATTGAATTGTTTAGAAGAACTAATGCTCAGCAGTTTGTTGCAATGAGAAATTACAGTAAAAACATAAAAATCCATATCCCATCTTAAAACGACAACTTCACACCTACCCTACCCCACCAACTGTAGTATTCCTGCTGTTTGATCTTGTCGGGGGTGCCCACATAGAATTTAAGCGGTGCGTTGGTCAGGTTAACCAAATCCACGAACACCTTGAGATGCTCGTTGATGGCGTAATTCGATGTAAAGTCGAGATGCCAGGCTTCATCATAGTATTCATCCAGGTCGGGATCGGCGCCCAGCTCAACCAGAAATGCATCGTGGTAGTTGGCTGAGATCTTGGCATAAAACTTTCCCAAATCGTAAAACAAGGCCAGGTTGGCCGTATGCCTGGCCTGACCGGGTAGCTGAATTTTCTCTTCTTCATCCGTGTTGTAGAACAACTCCAGGTCATCTTCCCCGAACTCCACCACCGCTTCGCTGTAGTTGGCCGGGTAGCGTTTGTAGATGTAGGCTTCCGAATAGGTGTAGGTATAATTGGTGAACAAACCGAAATCACTCAGCATTCCCGGCAGGAAGGTGAACTTAAACTGACTTTGCAGCTCGGCACCGTAAACGAAGGCCCGGTTTCCGTTAACAGGTTTGGTGATTTCCACCAGTCCGGTATTCTGAGGATCACCCTCGTGGGCAAATCGGGTGAAGTAGAATATAAAATCATCGATCTTCTTATAAAATAATCCCCCTGAAAGTATCCCCCCCTTAATCAAATATTTTTCTCCCAGGAAATCCACATTCATGGATCGGGAATAATTCAAATCTGGATTTCCATATTTCACATCATCCCTGTCCTGTTCCCGATAAGGTATGATATCGTCGAAATTGGGGCGTGCATAGGTGTAGGAAAGCGCTCCCCGGATATTGGTGGTTTCATCCAACATGTATTTCAGTTGGATCTGGGGCAGCAAATACTCAATGGTTCTTTTATCCCTGAGGGTATCCATGGCTTCAAACCAGCCATTGTCGGTTTTGAGTATCATGATGCCCTGGTTGTCAATGTCAGTCCTCTCGTAGCGCAATCCACCCAATACCATCAGGCGGTTAAAATCATGTCTGAACATAAAATAAGCAGCATAAATATCTTCTTTTGCCGTATAGTCCTCACCATAAGTTTTTTCGATGGACTCAGTGGCACCCTGGCCCCCATAAATAAAAAACTGGGGATACATATTGAAGAACTCCCGCATCTTATGTGGATCGGGCATGTATTGCATTTCATACCCATGACCCAGCAGATCGGTCACATGAAATCCGTCATCAAGGGTGATCAGTGAAAGCTTTGGACCTTCTCCCGGGTAAATATTCGACTCCCGGAAATAAGCAGTATA
>CAZTAW010000350.1:0-3043 GCA_964611705.1 uncultured Bacteroidales bacterium | reverse complement strand
CTGGCTTAGAAACCAAATCCTGACCAACAATACGGGATTGCTTCAACTGATCATTTACTCATTTAATGTTAAGATACGAGAGGTCATCGAGGAATCAGCAGAAAGAAGTAAAAAGTTAATAACAACCACCTACCTCAGAAATCTTAAGGAGGAATTGCATTACCTTGAGGAGTTTGAAAATCAATTTAAAAAGGATCAGAGCCAGCAATTCGATTTCAACAAAATACTCTCCAAACCGGAAGAATTTCTTGAATCCATCATGGATATCAACAAGCATATTTCAAAAGTGGTAAGATCACTTTCGGAATCTTTTCCCGAGCGTATGGAGCTATTCCATGAGGATGATTATAATGAATTTGCCAATGTTCAGTTTCAGCCGGTGCGTAAAAACATCATCAGCGCTGCTAGGTTGATTGACTTTATTATTCAAAGTGAATTAAGCGAACCCCTTGAAAACCTGTTTGAAAGCATTCCGGCCAGGATCAGTGAATCCTATGGAAAGGCACAGCAAGCCATGAAATCGGTTGCCTTTAATCTTTCCGATGATGAAAACGAAAAAGAAATAACTGAAAGCTACAAAATGGAAATATTAAACATTTTGTCAACAGGAAAAGGTAAAGTCAAAAAGGAAATTACAAACACAGAAAAACTAATTGAAGATACACGGAATGAGCTATTCGAAAAGTTATACACTATTCTTAACAAGGTTAATTATGTTACCTTCACTTCAGCCGGCGAAACCTTCAAGCAATCGGTCAGGCAATTTGAGAAAACCCAGAAAGAGAAACATAAAAGCAGGAAATGGAATACTTTCAGGAAGAAGCTAAGCTATTTTTTCGATCATTTTTATTACCAGCAAAGCAAAAGAATACTAGCCCGTAATATTCTGAAAACAGAAACAAAAGGCGATAAAAGTTTTGGCATTACCCATGCTTTAAACCTGGTAGATTCGCTTAGTGCATCTGCGAAAATATTCAACAGCATACCGTTTTATTACAGGCAGCTATTCCTCAGAAAGCAATACTATATCAATGAATTCTGGGTAGGCCGGGAATCAGAGTTGCAGAAATTTGAATTGATTTGTAGCCGCTTCGACAAAGGACGCGGAGGTTTGGTTGTCGTTACGGGTGATCATCATAGCGGGAAATCATACTTCGTAAATTATGCCATAAAAAAATTTCTTCATGATTACAGGTATATTGAAGTTAACCGTATACCTTCGGCTGATCCTGATATTGAAACATTCAGGGCGGAAATGCAAAAAGCACTTCAAACCTTTGATTCACTGGATAAGCGATTGAAAAATATACAAAGAAAAACGGTGATCTTAATTGATGATCTGGAACTTTGGTGGAGAAGGTCGGAGAAGGGATTAAAGATCATTGAAGAAATTGCATCGCTTTCTGATATCAGTTCCTCCAATGTTTTGTTTGTAGTCTGCATTAACAAATATGCTTTTGATATTATTGGAAAGTTCAATGCTTTTGGAAGAAAAGCTATTGGTATTGTTAAGATGAGTAACATGAAACCTGAGCAACTCCGGGAGGCTGTGATGAAAAGGCATCACTCGGGAAATTATCATTTGATGATTGATCAGTCAATGGATGATTATATCCCATCCTGGAAGTATGCCAAGCTTTTTTCAAGATTATATGCCCTAAACAATGGAATACCCGGTTGTGCGTTTTATAGCTGGATCGCAAATGTTAAAGAATACAAAAACAGCACAATAGAAATTTCATTTCCTGAACTGCCAGATGCTTACGTACTTAACAACCTTCCATCGAATTTGATGATTATACTGATCCAGGTGATTCTGCATAAACGAATTCGTTCGGAAGAGCTTTCTGAGATCATGGGTAAAGAACACGACACCATGCTTTCAGAGATATACATTTTGATCAGATCGGCTCTGTTGAGCAGGTCAATTGAGGGAAAACTTGAAATCAATATTGCAATATATCCTTATCTGATCAGTCTTTTAAAACAAAAAGAAATGCTTTAAGATGGAATCATTTGTCATTGAATTTACAAGATCGGCTGTATATTTTTTCCTGTTGATAGGCGTATTGATCTTTGTCTTTTTCAGGTTACTTAAGTGGACTTTTAATTTCATGCCGCATAAATATAACTTTAAGGGAATACTGACAAGATATTTCCCGGTTTTCGAAATTCTGGTGTGGTTTATTTTTATGATCTGGGCAATTCAGTATTTCTGGAAGAATAATCAACTGTATTCCTTTGCATTGATTTTTATTTTAATAATTCTTGTAATATGGATTGCCTGGTTTGCATTGAAGGATTATATTGCCGGTGCAATCTTTAAAACAGGAAAACGAATACGCAAGAATGAACATATCAGGGTTGATCAGTATTCAGGTATTATTAAGCAATTTAATAACCGTACCATGGAAATAGAAGCCGAAACCGGCAAAGTTTATCTGGTTCCTTATTCCTTTTTATTTGGCAAGATCATACAAAAAACAAGTTCATCCGGGTATATTCAAAAACAAAGCTTTAAAATGAGCTTCAGGGATATTGATAATGTACAACAGTTAAGAAATGAAATTTTCAAGGAGCTATTGATGAATCCTGCCACATTAGCATCAAAAGAACCCCATGTTAACATTGCCGAAGAAAGCCATGGAAACAAATTAGTGCTTGATATTGTTGTATATACAATTGATAAACAGTATTTTTATAATATCGAAAAAAGCATAAGGAACAAATTTCAGCAGAAAGAAACGGAGTAATATATTTTTTTCAAACAACAAATTATGAAGATACGGGAGCGGAATGATAAAATAGATAAGCTTGACGGAAAGCAATTATACTATAGTTTTCTTGCTGGTGCACAAAAAATATTCGAACATCAGAAAGACCTGAACAAGATCAATGTTTTCCCTGTTTCTGATGCCGACACAGGTACAAACCTTGCTTCTACCATGCGTTCGATTGTTGATAGCTCGGTGCCCTCCAAAAACCTGAAAAAAACAGCTACTTCAATTGCTGACGCTGCATTGGTGGGCGCAAGAGGCAATTC
>CAZTAW010000349.1:0-3056 GCA_964611705.1 uncultured Bacteroidales bacterium | reverse complement strand
TGAAAGAAGTAAGGAAAAGGCCGGAGGCCTTTGATTAATGTAGTTATTATCAGAACAAAGAACCAAAACAACCGTGGAGCGGTTGGATTATTTTTCAATATTTCATCATGCACTTTTGTTATGTTGCGCAGGCAGCGCTTTTTTGTTGCGCAAGCACGAACTATTATCTGCGCAAGCACGAAGCAATGCTTGCGCATACAGCAGGGGTTTGCATACGCAAGCATAAGGTGAAACCTGCGCAAGCAACAAGCCGAAGTTGCACAACCGGCAACTGCTACCTGCGCAGCAAGCCACAGGCATTTGCTATCAACGTGTCTGGGGTGGTAAAACATTTTGTTTGCATTATTTTCATACCTATCCCTGCCAGCATGCAAAAGGTTCCCTGATTTTGTGAAAAAAATTAATATTTAGAAGAAATCTAAATAACTTAAGGTGAATATTCCACTACCCCTGACAGGGTTCAGAACCCTGTCAGGGGTTTGTATAGCAAGCCAGTACCTGATAAAACAGAAGAGAGGTTTAAATGAACGCTTCCTGTATGAGTGACCTGGAATATTATACCGAAGGGGTATGATTATTCGCAGATATTTCTTGCAAACCCATTATCTTTTATTTACCTTTATGTATTAATACAACTTTTACATATTAGTCATTTTTATAATCCGTCAAAAACAAAGAATACACATTTTATTAACAACAGCATAGATGTAATGTTTCACCCCTACCGCAATATGCACCCCTATTACCCAAAAGAAGAATTGCATAACCAGAGTTTTTTCAGGAAATGTGTTTTCGAAACCGACAATAACTATGATTATTACTACCCTCCCGACAAACATGTTGTGTTGCAGGAAGTAAAGGGGATTGATTTTAAGGCTTGTGAGTTTGCAGGAAGTGATCCCACTGATAAACACTATAAATCAGATAAGGAAAGAGGTTATGGAATTTATTCATTAGGAAGTTATTTTACTATAAACGATTACTGCAATAGCCAGATAAACCCATGCCCTGATACATGTTTGCAAAACTGTACTTTTTCTGACCTTAAATATGGAATTTATGCTATAGACTGGACAGAAACCGACTTTGTCTCCATCAATCATGCAAGTTTTAGTAACAACCTCCGATCAATATATCTTTCAGGATTGCTTTATCCTGAGCTTACCCTGAATACAATATCTACCCGAAATGCAGGATATGGTATATACCTTGACCGATGTAATGCATACAAAATAGAAGAGAATTTAATTAATGGAGATAGCCTGGGATTTAACATTTCTTCCATAGGAATGTATGTAAACAATTCCGGTTATGAATCCAATGAAATCTACAAAAATGAAATTAACAACCAGAAATACGCAATTATTGCAGAAGGCATTAACCGCCACAGTCTTGATTCCACCGGATTGTGTATAAAATGCAACACCTTTGATAACTGCGAGTTTGATATTTCCGTGGTAGCCGATACATTATATAACAATCAGGGTATTGCACCTGCTCAGGGAAATAACTCAACTGACCCTGAAGACATGGCCGGTAATCTTCTTTATATCCCTGATCCTACACCTGATGGTGATTATGATGATATAAACAATGCTGGGGAACATATTACTTATTATTATCCTTCAAATGCATCAGGATATGAAGTCAGGATAAAACCTATAGATATTACTGAAGAAACTGTAACACCATATGAGGTTATTTTTGTTAATTGGAATTTAGAGAATGGATGTCCTTCAAATTTAAATCAAGGAGGAAGCATAGATGAATTGAAGATAAGTCTTTTAATTACTGAGGAAAAGGTTGACTCAACTGAAAATGTTTTATATGCATTAATTGATGGTGGAGATACGGATGATTTACAAGAAGACGTGGAATACAGCAATCCCCAGGAATCAATGGATATATACAACAGTTTAATGAATGAATCACCGTATTTATCTGATACTGTTGTAAGCACTGCAATGGAAAAAGAAGATGTATTGCCCAATACAATGATAAGGGATATAATGGTCGCCAACCCGAATACAGCAAAATCAACAAAACTGATAGATAAGATTGATGAACGCTACGAACCTATGCCCACGAGTATGAAAGACCAGATTTTATCAGGCAAATCATTGATTTCAGAAAGAGAAGAAACTGAGACTGATCTGTCTATGCTTAAAAATAATAAGGCATATTTGTTTAATAATATAATACGTTATTACCGTAAGGATACAATTAACGGATTATTTGGTTCGGATACCATAATCTACATGTACAAAAAATTAAATCAGTTATGGGCAAAATATGCCCTTGCATTTGAATACCTGAATAAATATGACAGCGCTAATGCTATTGCAACCATTGATTCCATACCAATGCTTTTCAAACTGTCAACAAGACAGTTAACATCACACCAGATTTTTGAAGATTATTTTGATGTGCTTTCAGGTTTTGTAAAACAGGACAAAACAATATTTCAGGCCGATTCAGTTCAAAAAGCTTTACTTTCTTCAATTTATTACAGTGCATCGGGTAATGAAAAAGTATTGTTGAGAAACCTGTTAATTGCGATAGATTCCTTAGATTATAATGAATCATTTATTTTACCGTGTTCTTTTAAAACAACCAATGGATATATAAAGCAGCCTGATGAATTAGATGTTAAAGATATTTACCACCTAAGAATATATCCTAATCCATCAAAGGATTACATAATTTTAGAATATCTTAATGATCTTGACAAACCGGTTTTGGTATGTATAACGGATTTATCAGGTAAACTAATCACATCATTCACACTTAATAAAAGCAGGGATCAGCGTATTGTAGATACAAGAAACTGGAAAGCAGGAGTTTATATAGCAACTCTTAAAATAAACGATAATGATATGGAAAGCATGAAATTAATAATTACAAAATAAATACATTTTTTATATGAAGGTTTATTATTTATTACTGGCTTTTCTTTTAATGAGTTTAACAAGTTATAACCAAAGCATTAAATGGGAGGTTCTTATTGGTGAGTTTAATAGAGAAGACATTGTTAAAGGTATAAAAAATCATTACGA
>CAZTAW010000348.1:0-3062 GCA_964611705.1 uncultured Bacteroidales bacterium | reverse complement strand
TAAGATAATGGAGATATTAGTGGTTTATTTGGGGATTTTGGGTTCGGAAGGAGGTTGTTAGTCATTCAGGCATTAGTTATTAGTCATGGCAGGAGAAATTCAATAGAAATTAATTTCTAAACCCTAAGAATATCAGTCTTTTCAGAACCACAAATATTCAATATTACTTCAAAACCTGCTTCACTCTCTCAATCGAACCATCTGTCTCAACCGGAGTAATATCAAGTATTTCAGCGATCAGCGGGTAAATATTCACATTTTCAAAGGTCTCACTTTCATAACCTTTCTTAAAAGCCGGCCCGATAGCGTAAAAGATAGTATGCATGTCGGTATTGTTATTATCGTATCCGTGAGCGGCTTTATAGTTCACCGGATCGTGAGAGAAACCAATACTCCAACTGCTGTCGGCCACAACAATAAAATCAAGTGTTCTCGGGTTATTTCCGTAATGCATGTTCTCGGGTACTTTGCCGTGTTCCCACACTGTGAGGTGTTCAATGCTTTGCAAAGTATTCAGGGCCTTATCATAAAATTCATCTTTAACATCAAAAAGCATATTCGGATTATGTCCCAAAATTCTATTGAACCATGCGGTATCAATATAATGATCAATAAGTATACTTCTTTCAGAAGATACATTGCCCATTCCATGATCTGATAATATAATAAGATTGATATTGTTTGCTGTTTCAAGCGTGTTTAGTTTTTTCGAAAGTACGCCCATCAGGCTGTCGAGGTAATGAACGGTTCTGGCGGTTTCTTTACTGTCGGGCCCGAAAACATGCCCAACATGATCGGGTTCATGCATGTACAACATTAGCAGATGCGGACGATTTTCTCCGGGCAGTTGAAGCCAGCTAATTACACTATCTATTCTTTGTTCGAAGGGAAAATGATGCTGGTATTTTTTCCAAATAGAAGGTTGAATGCCTTTGACCTTTGCTTCCGATCCCACCCAGAAATAAGATGCTGTTTTTACACCTTGTTTTTCTGCGGTCACCCAGATGGGCTCGCCATCGTAAAACACAGGGTTCTCAACAGCTTGCCTGTCCCGGATTTGATATTTTTTACCCAACACCGGGTCGTAAAATGTGTTTTGTACAATGCCGTGATGATCCGGGTACAAACCGGTTGCAATTGTATAATGATTGGGGAATGTTTTGGTAGGGAAGGAGGGTTTGAGGGATTTGGCTTTTACACCGTATTTTTCGATGGAATCGATGGTTGGAGTTGCCGTTTTGCTTTGATAATCCCATCTGAAACCATCGAGGGAGACCATAATGATATACGGGCGAGATTTTTCCGTATGTTGATCTTTACAGGCCTGAATTGCGACCAATGGCAATATCAGCAGGAAAAATAATCTTTTCATTTTACAAAATCTTCGTATTACGGGTTAAAAAAGGGCTACCCAAAATGAGGATAGCCCTTGATAATTATTAAGTGAATTACTTATCGAACATTGATCAGCACACCAAAGTTATATGTTCTTGGCAGGCCAAGGAATACTTCGGCTGCAGGAGCTTGGTGTGAATACCTGTTGTCGTATCCATAGTATCCGTTGTAACGACTGTTATCAACAGCATCCTGGATGTAAACTTCATCAAACAGGTTGAAGATATGAGCGAATACTTCAAAGTCAGCATTGGTGGCTTTGAAAGGCAACTGGTATGAGAAGTGCAGGTCGAACACGTTGTATGCGGGAGTTTTCCACACCTGAACACCTTCGTCATCAGGATTTGTTCTTGTAAAAGGATCCCATCCTGCATAGTGATCAGCATAGTATTTGCTGACAATCTGCAGACGCATGCCTTCAATCGGATAAACAGTGAGGCCGGCAACGAGCTGTGTTTGCGGAGCATCACCAACTTTAAGGTCTTTTACATAATAGTTATATTCTTTTTCCTGTGATTCAGGATCTTCATAGTCTTTGTAGGTACCGGAAACATTATTAGTATACATCCAGTCATTAACAGAACCGGCAAGGTGAATTCCAATAGCATCAATTGGTCTCCAGGTTGCTTCAAGTTCTAAACCCTGGTGATTCTGGTTCATACCTGTAATGAATACAAAGCCTTCTGAGCCGTCTTCTTTTGTGATCCCAATACTACGTGAGCGGTCTTTCCATTGGGTGTAGTAAAAGTTACCGCTAACTCTTACTCTCTTGTCTTCTGACTGGAACATCAAACCACCTTCGATGGAAGTGAATTTTTCATTTTCCGGATCGTCTGCAACCGTACCGTCACGGTCGTTGATAACAGCGTCGAATATAGGCACTTTAGAAACATAACCGACATTAGCAAATGCATTGAGTGTTTCGGTAAACCTGTAGCTCAATCCACCTTTTGCCTGGTAACCGCCAATAGCATCAGATTCGGCTGTTAATTCACTATCAGAGTCTTTGGCTTTTCTGAAATGGTTTTTATAGTTATATTTTATTATGGAGTAGCCTGCTGTACCGTAAGCTGTTATGCTACCATATGAGTATTCACCCTGCAGGTAACCACCAATCCAGTTTACGTTATTGGTAAAGTTATAAGCGATTTTGTCACCAAGCCCTTTGTTGTAATCGCCTTCTTTATCGAATTCATTTCCTGTATAATAGTAGAATTTACCGCCAAGTAGATCTCTGACTTCCCTGAAATGGGCAGTTTCTGCGGTTCTTCCATCAATACCGATTGAAACTTTAAATTTCTCAGAAAGATTCCATCTTAGTTTTGAAATGGCACCAATTGTCCATTGGTTGTTACGGCTGTTTCTCAAAATACCGTAAGCGGTATCACTTTCCTGGTTGTTTGCTATAGTGGCATTAAAGTCAACCATTCTTGAAGGTCCGTTATAGTCCCATTTAACGCTACCGTAGGTACCTGTTCCACCGCCTTTACCACCTGAGTAATAAACAGTTGTAAACAAGTACATATCTTCACTTAATTGAGAATACCAGTTTAAGTTAACCAGTGGTTTGTGGTAGAAATTTTCTCTTTCGTTGATGAATTGTTCATTATAGCGGTCATGTTCTTTACCGTTCCAATATTGTTTTCCGGTATATCTGAAAGAAACAG
>CAZTAW010000347.1:0-3072 GCA_964611705.1 uncultured Bacteroidales bacterium | reverse complement strand
ACAGCCTGTACCGTATAGCAGAAATCACCGTAATCAGGAAGGTTATCATAGTATAAGGTGTTATTTGTATTGGCAATCCAGTAATGGTTTCTTCTGACTTCATAGTGCTGGAAGGTAACACGATCGCTAATACCAACCCATTCGAGTTTAACACGTCCTGTGATCATATTCACAATCTCTGCTGTAAGGTCATCCACTGTTCCAAGCGGGTCGCCCATTACAGTCATTGAACAGGGAACTGTAATTGTGCCAACATTTGGAGATGAGTAAAAAATGAGGTCTGCATAAACAGTTACACCTGAAGAGATACCTGTTGCATCATAGTTTGTTCCCAGATTAACGCTACCGCCGAATGGAGGTACGTCGGCTTCTTCATAGTCAAGTGAAAGCCAGCCTGTAATCGGGCCGGGGCCGCCACCTTCTGCCAGTTCAACACCCCACATTTCGCTCAACTGTGAGCAACCACCAAGTGTTACAATTCCCTCTTCCCAGATAGCCGGTTGTGTATACAAACCACCTGCAATATTGGTTGCACCAATAGTTGAAGGATCAAAGGTTACACCTGTTTCTGTTCCGTCAGGTAATTGAATCTGAACAACAATGTCACCATCCTGGCTGTATCCCCAGAGATATGGACTTCCATCTGACCAGTTGTCGTATGCAAATCCATAGTAGCTGCCATGTGCGCCAACCGGGAAACTGCTGATCTGTACACCGTCTTTGTCGAAAAGTGTAATATCTGTTGACCAGTTGTTGGCATAGAAAGCATCTTCATCCGAGTCATAAGCAATGGCCCTTACGGCTGTTGGCGCGGTGAAAGTTTCGATCAGTGTCTTGTTTTCGAAATCCATTACATAAACAGTAGATGAAGCTGCACCACCATACATATATTCGCCATCATAAGCCAGGTCTCTGATGTTACTTACTCCTGCTATTGAAAATGTTTCAACCAGCGTGCCGTCTGTTTCATATTTGTAGAATTCATTACCGCTCCACCATGTTGAATACACATAATCACCATCTGATTCGGCACCTGCTTCAGCATTGGCACCTGTGCAATTAAAGATGAACTGGAAGTCGAACATGTCACGTGATGGGAACGGATCGCCGGCGATTTTTCTTTGCATAGGACTTGCATCGCCTTTGAATCCCGGTTCAATTTTCCTGGGTTCCTCTGAAAGAATTGTAAAACTGCGTGTTGGGTTTGTATATACTATTTCAGTAGTAACATGAAGATTACCGCTACCATTGTTCAGTACATACATGTCTTTGTCCACCCATTCATTCGGGTTGTTATCCGAATGCTGTGAAAGCGGGTTAACGATCATGGAGGGCTGTGTCAGGGTAAATTCATGATATGTCAAACCCCCTGAAATAATATTAACCGAATCGGTATCGGTATTATATCCTTCCTTTGAAGCTGACATTTCCTGCATGCCACCCCTGATCTGGGCCAGGAAGTAGTATCCTGTCGGGTCAGTTGTGGTATAAGCCTGACCGGTAACACCCACCGTTGCCTGATTTACAGGAAGGCCATCGTAGTTGAAAACATAACCTTCAACATCTCCCGGGGGAGCAAAAGGTACATAATAAATACGAATGTCATCGGCCCAGTCACTGGCGCCGCTGAAAGGAGCCGGTGAGCTCCAGTCAGAATAACCCACAAGTGTCCTGTAATAGGTGTTGTAATCCGTTGCATAGGTTCTGAAGTAGGGATAGGTGTAATAGCCATTATCACCTTGTTGTACCTCAATGATAATGTTGTTTGTCCCATCCCAGGGATAGTCGTCAATATCAAAGGTTTGCCAACCTGTAGACGTTGCGGGTACCATCTGGGCAGCCTGATAAACCGTTGTGGCTCCGCTCATGTCAAGAAATGAACCATACGGCAGTGATGTCAGGTTTGTTTCCAGAATTTTGATGTGTACATTTCGCAGATAGTTGTTCGGCGCATAAGCAATCTGATAAAAACGCCATGCAATATCCGTGAAAATTTTCTCGGTTCCGATTTCGGAAGCAAGATAAAGAGTCTGGCACCTTTGATTATGCCAGTAGTTACCCCAGGGTACATAATAAACCGGCCAATAGCCATAGTAATAGCCATTACCGATCTGGACATAGTCCTGGGCTTTTGAGGCCAGTGATGACAATACGATCATCACCACGACCAAAAGTTTGGTAAAGGTTTTCATAAGAATTGGGTTTTTGGTTAATAATTAAGTTCCTATTTATGATTGATATCATTATTTGGTTTCGGTTTGTTAAGCAACAATTTTTTTTAAGACAATTTAGCTCATCAAAAAGTTGCATCTGAAAATAAATTTTTATGAACACATCACTCCTTAAAACTTAGCCAAATATCTTAAAATTTTCTTAGAAAAAAAATTTTTTAACATTTTTTTTACAAATGCTTATCACACATGGAAATTCACATATCATCGCATAAGACTGTCTGATGATCGTTATATGTTGTTTTACAGCATCATATCATTATTTTGTTTGTATTGATGACTTGATTGCTTTATTGGGAATATTTTTCATTGCATAAAATTACTATTGAAAAAAGCGTAATTTCGCATACAGGTAACCGGTAAGAGTAAATACAAAAAATTAATAAAAACTTAACATATGAAAAGATCATTATTATTTTTCACAATCCTTATCATTGTTGCTTCAGGATGCAAAACAATGGAAGAAGGCACAGAGAGCAACAACGAAGTTAGACAGGAAAACAAGTTTTTTTACCAGTCTATTGATACCCGGGATAAATCATTGAGCAATGAAGAAATTGCCCAAATCACTGCCTTTGCCAACGAAAAAGCGTCACTGGTATGTGAAATGGAATCTGTTGAAACAAAGTATAAAGAAAATCCCAAATTACAAAAAGAAAGCCTTGTTCGCCTTAACCAGCAAATCAGCGCATTGGATAAAAAAATCACAGCTTATCTTACAAATGAAGACCGGATTGCTGCATTTAATGAAGCTTTTAGCTATGCTTATGAGAATTGCAGGGTGAAGGTGTAAATAGCAAATTTACAATCCCCAATTTTTCGCAATTGTAAATCCCCAGTT
>CAZTAW010000346.1:0-3079 GCA_964611705.1 uncultured Bacteroidales bacterium | reverse complement strand
CTTGCCCAGCAAGCCGACTCTTCAGGAATTGTTCCGATTGATCCTGTTACAAATTTGATCACTTATCAGGAAGTTGTTAAGGAACAAGGTTCAAAAGAAGACCTCTTTAACAGATGCGTTAATTGGGTTAATAATTTTTATGCCAACCCGGTAGCTGTGACAAAAATCAGGGATTTTGAATCCGGCAAAATTGAAGGAAGACATCAATTCAGGGTACACGATATTGAAGAAGGATATGAAATGGATGTTGGAACAATATTGTATACCTTTATTGTTGAATTCAGAGAAGGGCGGTATCGTTATACCCTGACCGATTACGTTCTCAGAAGAGCTTCACGTTTTCCCATCGAAAACTGGCTTGATAAAACCGATCCCGCTCACACCGAACAATGGAATGCTTACCTTCGGCAAGTTGATGAATTTTCAAAGAACCTAATTGCCGACCTCAAAGAAAAAATGAAACCCGAGCCTGAAGAAAAAGAGGAGGAATGGTAGATCTTTTTTTGATCTCTCGTTTTTTTTCTGACCTTTGAACATACTTTATATTTTATTGTTTAATGATTGTTTTAAAAAAGTAAACAAACTTGTAATCATTGATAAATCTTGTAATTAAATGTAATGAATGTCTGCAGGATAAACTAATACAAGAAATCATGTTATCAAATACAGGAATAAGTAAACAGCAAAATAATATAATCAACGGATTTTCCAAACTCAGCAAGCAGGGAAAGATTGACAAGATGAGGGAAGTATTTAAAAATCCTGAAAAGGCTGAAGAAATATTGAAAAGCTTCTGGCATCCTGATCCGGATCAGCAAAAGCTTTTTGATGAATTCAGTGAAAATACTCTTTCTAACTTTTATTTTCCTTTTGGAATAGCTCCCAATATGGTCATCAACGGAAAAACATATATTGTTCCAATGGTAATTGAGGAGAGTTCTGTTGTTGCAGCAGCCTCGGTAAGCGCGAAATTCTGGTCATCAAGGGGAGGTATTAAAGCAACCGTACTTTCAAAGACAAAAATCGAACAGGTCCATTTTATATGGAAAGGTGATTTTGATAAGTTAAAATTCCATCTGCCAGAACTAAGCAAAGAACTGATTGAAGGCACGGATCACATTACTGTGAATATGGAAAGAAGAGGAGGTGGCATCAGGGAAATAGAGCTTGTTGATTTTTCAGATGAAATGGAAAACTATTATCAGCTTAAAGTTTCTTTTGATACGGTTGATTCTATGGGAGCAAACTTTATCAATTCCTGTCTTGAAGAATTTAGTGCGATCCTCAAATCTTATCTCGAAAACAATGATGATTTTACTGGTGAAGAAAAGAAAGTCAATATAATCATGGCAATCTTATCGAATTATACACCGGAATGTATTGTTAAGGCAGAGGTTGAATGTGATATTGCAGAATTTGAGAATGCTGATAAAGATATGACGGCTGAAGAATTTGTCTGGAAATTTCAGAAAGCGGTTGAGATTGCAAAAATAGATCCTCACCGGGCAACAACACATAATAAAGGTGTTTTTAATGGCATTGATGCTGTTGCCCTGGCTACCGGAAATGATTTTCGTGCTATGGAGGCATGCGGCCATACTTATGCATCCAGATCAGGAAAATATACCAGCTTAACTGATCTAACGATAAATAATGGTAAATTCAATTACAGCTTAACTATACCTATTTCCGTGGGTACGGTTGGCGGATTAACATCCCTGCACCCACTGGCCAGGCTATCGCTTGAGATGCTTGGCAATCCCAATGCTGAAGAATTAATGATAATTATTGCCTCCGCGGGTCTTGCAAACAACTTTAGCGCTATCAGGTCATTGGTTACAAAAGGCATCCAGCACGGACATATGAAAATGCATTTACTGAACATTTTAAATCACTTTGGAGCAACTGAGGATGAAAAAAAAGAAGCTGTTGAGTTTTTCAGGGATAGAAAAGTATCTTTTGCCAAAGTTGCCGAATATATAGCAAACAGAAAAGCTATTACAAGAAAATTAAAAATGAGCTGATACCTTTAACCGAGGGCTGTATCAAGTCAATTGTTAAAGGTGATTCAAAGGAATTTTTCAGTAATCTTGAATCTCTTTCCCAATTCTTCCTTCAAAATCTCAGCCCAATGATCCCTGATAGTTTCAAAGATATTTGGAAGAAAGGCCTGGATACCGGAGAATACTATCTGAAGCTTTGTGGCTCTGGTGGTGGTGGATTTCTATTGGGCTTTACAAAGGATTTTGAAAAAACAAAACGCTTGCTCAAAACTATGAATATAGATATTATACCTGTTTATAAAAATTCATGATCAATTTTTTTAAATTTGTGTTTAACAACATTTAAAAAATTTAAGTCATGAAAAATAATTCCTTCTCAGTTTCCGGACAAATCGTTGACTTGGTTGCCGGAAAAATCTTCAATGGCACAGTTTATATTTCGAATGGAAAGATAACTGATATCAAGGAAGAAAACGTTACCGAAAAGCAATTCATTTTACCCGGCCTGGTTGATGCTCATATTCACATCGAAAGCTCAATGCTTATTCCTTCTGAATTTGCCAGAATTGCAGTAATGCATGGAACTGTTGCCACTGTCAGTGATCCTCACGAAATAGCAAACGTTTTGGGAATGGACGGTATTGATTTTATGATTGAAAACGGGAAAAAAGTACCTTTTAAGTTTTATTTTGGTGCATCTTCCTGTGTTCCCGCCACGGCTTTCGAAACAGCCGGCGCTGTGATTGATGCTGAAAAAATTGAATCATTGCTTCAATCGGATCATATCAAATATCTTTCGGAAATGATGAACTGGCCGGGCGTGTTGTTTGGCGATAAAGAAGTTTATAAAAAGCTGAGAATTGCCCAAAAATACAAAAAGCCCATTGATGGTCATGCACCAGGCCTGATGGGTGATGATGCCAAAAAATATGCAGATGCAGGCATAACAACCGATCATGAGTGTTTTACGATTGATGAAGCCCTTGATAAAATCAAATATGGGATGAAGATTCTGATCAGGGAAGGAAGTGCAGCAAAGAATTTTGAAGCTTTGATTCCCTTATTGGATGAGCACT
>CAZTAW010000345.1:2579-3093 GCA_964611705.1 uncultured Bacteroidales bacterium | reverse complement strand
CTTGTACCGTAGTCGCTGGCCCAGGCCCACCCGATTGTAAATTTATGATACCTAAGCATATCCAAAACACCTACCATTGGTACAGCTACACCAAACAGGTCAGGACGTTGGGTCATACAGGCGCCAACAAGTAAACCGCCATTGGAACCACCAATAACAGCAATCCTTTCAGGTCGGGTATATTCATGCCCGATCAGGTATTCGGCAGCAGCAATAAAATCATCATACACATTTTGTTTTTGCATTAAGATACCTGCTTTGTGCCATTCTTCACCATATTCGCCTCCACCTCTTAAATTACAAACCACATACAATCCGCCCTGTTCTATAAACAAAAGTCTGGAAATACTGAATGTAGGTGTTAACGAAACATTAAAACCACCATAACCATAGAGTATGGTCGGGTTGTTTCCATCCAGTTCAAGTCCCTTTTTATGAACCAGGAACATGGGCACTTTTGTACCATCTTTGCTTTCAAAAAATATCTGCTCGGTTGTATATTCCTCAGGATTGA
>CAZTAW010000345.1:0-2569 GCA_964611705.1 uncultured Bacteroidales bacterium | reverse complement strand
AAATCAATTTCTGACTGCTTATATATTTCTGACTTATTATTTTTTATATCATACAAGTACACTGTTGACGGAAAAGTAAAAGAAGTAAATCCGTAAAAAGCATAATCACCATTCTTTTTACCGCTAATTGCAGACAGGGAACCAATTCCGGGTAAATCCATTTCATCAATAAAATTTCCTTGCAGATCATAAATATTTGCCTTGCTGTAAGCATCTTTCATGTATTCGGCAATAATCCTGTTGCCCGCAATATTCACCGTTTGCAGGACTTCAGCCTGCTCATCCAACACATTTTTCCAGTTTTCCTCCTTCGGATTTTCCGGATCAATGCTTATTAATTTCCATTTGTGTGCACCATGGTTTGTGCGAACAAAAAGTCTGTTATTGATATTGTCAATCACATTGTACTCATAATCAAAACCTTCGGTTATTTGAACAAAGTCACTGCCCGGCTTTTGCAAATCTTTGCAATACAATGCATTTCCGCTTGTACTTTCGGTTTCATAAATGATAAGATAATGCTCATCTCTTGTAACCTGTGCATAATAATTTCGCAAGGGATATTTTTTATTCTCAAAAACCAGCTTATCTTCCGATTGATCGGTTCCCAGTTTATGATAATACACTTTATGGTATTCGTTAATACCGGAATACTCCTCACCAATTTCCGGTTTCTCATATGCGCTGTAATAAAATCCATTGCCTTTCCAGGAGATCGTGGAAAATTTTACCCAACTGATGTAATCATCAAGGGGTTCACCTGTTTCAATCTCCAGCACTTTGATCTCCTTCCAATCGGAGCCGGAAGTAGCCAGCGAATAGGCCATATATCCGGCATCATTTGAAACGGCGGTTTCCGAAACTGCGATCGTACCCTCTTCAGAGAGACTGTTCGGATCAAGCAAAACCCTGGGCTCACCATCCAAACCTTTCTGCACATACAATACACTTTGATTCTGCAAACCATCATTCTTTGAAAAGAAAATATAATCCCCCTTCATTGACGGAACGTCATATTTGGGGTAATTGAATAACTGTGTGTACCTTTCTTTCAACTTGTCTCTGAAAGGGATTCGTGCCAGAAAGCTGTCGGTGACTTTATTTTCAGCCTTTACCCATTCTTTGGTGTCAGGTGCATTGTCATCCTCAAGCCAGCGATAAGGATCGGTCACCTCAACTCCGTAGTAAACATCAACCGTATCAACCTTTTTAGTTTCGGGGTAGGAAATTTTCTTCTTTTCTGCTTTATTACATGCCATTGCTACAACTAAAAGTGATAAAAAAATTATGTACTTTTTCATGATTAACAAACTTAGTTCTTATTATGTTTCTTAATATTGCACTGCAATTTACATCTAAAAATTATATAAACACATTGAATCTTAAACAAACAACATGAGTCGTAAAATTAAATCAGTTCAGATAGAAAGACATAATCTGGTTATTACAGATATGCAATCGGATGAACTCAAATTCGAGGCACAAAAATACAAATTTACAGAATATGATGAGCACGGAAATATAACCACAGATATAACCTATGGGCCGGATGGCAGCATCGAAGAAAAGATCGAAAACACTTATGACGAAAACAACAATCTGGTTGAGGAAGTTTATTATGATGAAGAGGGATCGGTTGCTGAAAAACGCACTTTTGAATACAACCAGGAAAAAAAACCCGAAACCGAATACAAGCATTATCTGGATGGCTCAAAAGACATTACAACTTGCATATACGATAATTCCGGTAACCTGATCAAGAAGGTAACAAAAGACGAAGATGATGTGGTAGAACGAACCGAATATCTTCATTATCAGGATAAGCAGATCATTAAAAAGGAGGTTTTTGATGAGGACAATGAAAAAATCATCTCAAACAATTACCAGTATGATAAAAATGGAAAACTCATCGAAGCAATTATTGATGATGATGAAAGTATGGAGTACTACAAAATGGTATATGAATACGATGATGATGGAAACCGTTTAAAATCCCTGAAATATGAAGACGATCGCCTTACGGAGGAAACCAGTTTCAAAACAGATGATAAAGGAAGGGTAACTAAAGTAATTGAGAAAAAACCTTTGGTATTGAATACCATACATATTGGTTACGATCAAAAAGGAAATGCAATAAGACAGGAAGAGTTTAACGAAAATGAAGAATTGAACCATAGCGTGGAACGCCGTTTTGATGAAGAAGGAAATATACTGGAAACCAAAGTTTTCATTGACCTGCACGGGCAGGGTATTAACCAGAACTATATTCTGAAATATGATTACGAATTCTATTAATATACCATAGTAAAACAACTACTCTTTTTTCGCTTTCATCTAAAGTTTCTTTTCATTTTTATCATATTTTTGCAAACATTTTATAAAACAAAAAGCCATGGAAATATTAAACACTGATTCGCAGGTCTTTACCTGGATTATTTTACCGGTATTGATATTTCTATCAAGGATTGCTGATCAGAGCATTGGGACATTACGTCTTATTTTCTTATCCAGGGGATTTAACCCAACTTGCAAATGAAACTTCATAACTACCTATCAGAGAGCGCATAGC
>CAZTAW010000344.1:0-3136 GCA_964611705.1 uncultured Bacteroidales bacterium | reverse complement strand
AGAAATATTGCTAAGGTCAATGGGCTCTTTTAAAACAAGCAAGTTGATATCGCTGTTTGCATAGTTTTCATAAGGAGAATCCGTAATGCAACTTTCCGGGGAAACAAAATCTTCAGTGGTAATATCCCATCCTCCGTTCCAGTTTTCAATATCATTGCCTTCATCAACGAAAATATTATAAGGTTGCCCGTAGATTTTTGTAATGGTGTCATTATAAACAACTTCACCGTTATCCAGTTTCAGTACATAGCTTAATTCCTGGCCTTGCTGAATATCAGACACGAGCTCATAAGCAATGGAATCGAATGTTTGTTCAAAAACATTCAGGTCACTGATTGTAACAGAATCTCCAATACTTTGAATTAAATCGGAAATGGGTTCTATACTTACGATAAAATCGCCGTTGGTTTGTCCCATTCTTTTTAATGAAAACTCAAGATAACCTTCTGTTTCCCTAAGTATACCAGGCATTTCATCTCTTAAGAATCCATAATTGCTGGCGAATTTTGCTGCCATGATGTTTTGTAGCATATTTTCCTGGCAAAGCGGCACGATGCGGTCAATTGCAGGCCAGAAACCGTCATTGCTACTACCCACTTCGGGTGTGTATGAGAAAAACCTGTTTTTTGTAAAATACTCACCATACATCCAGTCATCCGAACCTCCATTTGATGGATAAATGGTTGTTGCTCCCGGGCCATAAGTGTATTGGTTTTCCTGTGTCATTTCAGCAGCGTAGGCTTCAAGGGTTGCATCATCAGGGCAGGGATCATCAATATAGCCCCAAGTGTAAAGCAAAAGATTACTGTATGAATGATAATTCAAAGCCATCTTAAAGTTATGCGCGATACAAAAATCACTTATTGCCTGGGTTTCAGGTTCTGAGAATGCTTCTGTTCCCCTGTATGTTTCATCCCAGGGATTGGGTGAAGAACCGTTATCATCATAGCCCCATTTGTACGCATAATTTCTGTTCAGGTCAACCCCATAGCTTCCGTTTCCATTGTTTCTCCGGTTTTTGCGCCACATGCCACCGCCATTGGGATAAGTTGTTTCGTTATAAACGTATCCGTCGGGATTAAGGCAGGGAATAAAAAACATCTCCGTTGAATTCACCACGTATTGCACATCCTGATCAGTTTCATAATTTTCGAGCAAATAATACATATAGTAAATAAGCAATTGGGCGCTGATACCTTCTCTTGCATGATGCAGGCCGGTATACAAAACTTCGGGCTCATCCTCATTCTGATTGGCATTATCAGAAATCTTAACATAGTAAATAGGCCGTCCTTCAATAGAGTTATAATCCAATGTTTGTTTTATGGTGATCAATTCAGGATAGAGGTTACGCATGGTATCAAGTTCTGCGATGATCTGATCAAAAGTGTACATACCACCCATTGTACCTAGTTCCCAGCCATCGGGGACAGGGTATTCTCCTTTTTCCCTGTTGATTTTATAATTCTTGAATTTTTTGTTTCTTTCGATATAAAACTTTGTAACATCTTCAATCAGAACTTCATAGTTAATATTTTGTGCTTTGAGCTGATTAAGGTCGTTTTCCGGTAGTTCCGTAATCAGGTATTCGTGGTTTTGAAAGGCTCCTTCTAAAGGAATTCCAAGGGATGCCATTGTATTCAACACCTGATTATTGAATTTGATCTTTACTTGCAAATACTTTGGGGTTTGAGCATAAATTGCAGTGGTGAAAGAAAATAAGAAAATAAATAGTAACAGTTTTTTCATCGCATCAAAAATTTTTGTGTTTTTATAGTTTTTAAAATTAGTTATTCTTTCCATTCAACAGTGTTTATGAGATGTTCAATGTCTTCAATTAAATATTTGATAACCGGAGCAAGGGAGTCATTATTAGGAATAATATTAAAATACAGAGCTCCGCGCAAAAAATGATTGGTGCTGTCGGTAACAAAAAACTGATAGGGAGAGGCAGCACCCAATCCATGTATTCTGTATATCATACCGTAAACCTGACGTTCGGGTTCCTCAATCAAAATATTGTCTATGCCACTCGATTTGGGTATATGTTTAACTACCATTGTCCGGGCATCTTCGAGATATTTGACCAGGTTACCATCAACTTTTTTATAGCTGAGATGCAGGTTCCCCTTAAACTGTGGAAAATAAACGTTGATCCAGTAAGTTTGATCCGGTGAATGACGATCGGGAGTGATCCTGGCGTAGACCGGGTACTCAAAAGCATAGGGGAAATTCGTGTCAAGTTTTTGATATTGCTTTTCGGGCATATCAATCCTGAAATAAACTTTGGGTTTTGGAGAGGGATCGCTTCCACAAGCATATAAAATAATTATTGATACCAGGAAAAGAAATAGTGGCCGGGTTGTTGATTTCCAAGTTTTTATCATTGATTTCTAATCGCAACTTTTATTTGTTTAATCCTGCGTTTATCAGCAGCTAATATTTTAAACGTAAAATTCCCGTATTTAATATTTGCTTCTTTTTGAGGTATTTTTCCTTCCAGTTCCAGTATCAGCCCTGCAAGCGAGTCTGACTCCCCTTTTACTTCATCAAAATAATTATTTTCTATACCGATGATCTTGCAAAAATCATTCAGTGAAATCTTGGCTTCGAATATATAATTATAATCATCCAGTCTTTTATACAAAACTTCATCTTCTTCGTCATCAAATTCATCGCTAATCTCACCAACAATTTCTTCAAGAATATCTTCAAGCGTGACGATACCTGAGGTTCCGCCATATTCATCCACAACAATGGCAAGGTGTATTTTCCTTTCCTGAATTTCTTTAAGCAAGTTGCTAACCTTTTTGTTTTCAGGAACAAAAAAGGCCGGACGCAGTAGTTCCTGCCATTCAAAATCATCATCCCTGTCGAGATAAGGAAGCAAGTCTTTGATATAAAGTATTCCGCAGATATTATCAAATGTTTCTTCAAATGCCGGAATACGTGAATACCCGGATTTAAGGATTATATTCAGGAGCTCTTTGAATTTTATCTCAGTACTTACGGCTGTAACATCCGTTCTTGATTTCATGATCTCTTTCACTTCCAGGTCTCCGAATTTTACAATGCCTTTCAATATCTGGGTTTCTTCCTCGGATGCGTCACCATTGGAAGCTATATCAATGGCTTC
>CAZTAW010000343.1:0-3158 GCA_964611705.1 uncultured Bacteroidales bacterium | reverse complement strand
ATCTCTTTTTCTTTTTTATTTCCATCATGTAAAAAATGATTAAACAACATCACATAAGCCCCAGTAACAGCGCCATTGGCAAACTTGCCACCACCTAGTGCTTCAGCAGTACCGCCTAAACCCGCAGAACTGACAACCTTTGTAAAGGTACTACTATTCTTCATAATGTTGTTTTGCGACATAAAGCTTCCACCGGCAGATCCTACAAACCCTGCAAGAAACCCATGTGAAAATTTACCGCCCTGCATTAATCTTAATGAACCCTGTATTCCCGCATGCATTGAGGCTCGGCCTAATTCTCGAAAAAAATGTGTTGATGTTTCCTTAAAAACACTATGAACACTCATAGCCATTGAAGCCGAGGCAACAGCAAACAAACCTGAATAAAAACCCGACAAACATGCTTGCCCGATATTACCATTATTTAATGTTGTATTTAGAAATCCTGATGTAAAACCTCCAATAAATGCCGCTGCCATAGGTCCTAAGGCACCTGCGGTCAACACCGTTGCAGTTATCCCTACAATTGCCGATACTATTGACTTCCAGTTATCGTTTAACCATGAATAACCGGAGGGGTCAACCAACGACAAGGGGTTATTAAGGCAATAAACATAAGGATTAAAATCCTGTGCAAAAGTTGGTGCTTCCTGCAATGGATCAGGGCTGAAGAAATAACTGGTTACAGGATCGAAAACCCTGCCGTTCATGTTAACAAGATTAAATGCATCTATATGCTCGTGGCCGGTATAGCCCCTGTCAACAGTGTATGTACCGGGTGTAGAAACAGGGTACCAGGTGTGGGGATCACGACGGTTACCCCAGGCATCATAACTATATTCTTCAATTATATAACCTTCTTCATCAGTTAAACATTGAATTGAGCCCAGGTGGTCTTTATGAACATAAGCAAAAGCGTCATCACTTTTACTATTCAATGTGTAAATTGCAAAAATACCATCACCTGCACTTATGTAATGTACTTTACTTATCTCCCCGTCTTCTTTACTTATTTTCTCATACATTCCCAGGTAAAGCTTTTTCTTAACAAGCACCCCGTTTTCAAAATACTCCTGGATTTTTCTGCTATGATCACTTCCATACCTTATTTTTAACTGCTTGTTCCCTTCATCAATTTGGCATATTTTATCAAATGGCGTATATGTTATTATCCTATCATCACTCCCTATGCCAGTTGGCTGGTTATCAATTGATGTTAAAATATAAGGATTTACGGCATCCCCGTATGAATATGTATCAGCTATATGAAATGCCGGATTGAGGCTTTTTTTGTATTGTATTCTTCCCAGATAATCATACTGCATGTCCATCTCAATAGTTTCCTGCCCGTTATTCAGAATTATGCCGGTTAAGCGGTTAAGGCCGTCTTCATAATAAAAGTTCTCTGTCATAGAAGGGGCAGAATAACAATTTTTCTTCCTGGTTAGTAAATTACCTATATTATCCCAGGTATATTCAAAATCCTGTACAGGACTTTGATTTAAAAAGGAAGGGTGAAAGGTATATATTGATTCCAGGAATCCTGTGTTAATATCATACTCTTTATGTGTTTGAACCCCGTTTCCCAACCAAACTTTTTCAATTTGCTGCCTTGCGTTTATCTGGGTAGCCTGCCATATAACCTGGCTGTTACTTCTTCTTACAACCTTTTCAAGATAACCATTCTGGTTATATATATTCCTAATTGTAAATCCTGAGGGATAAGTCATATCCATTACCTGCCCATAGGCATTGTAGCTATATTTTGTCGACAAAATCTCATTAACATTTGTTCCATTAAGTTCTTCTGTGGTTTTGGTTATCCTGCCATATTCATCATAAAAATAAGAAGTTTTAAAATTGTCTCCGCTTGTATTTGTGAATATCTTTTGATCAATAACCCCGTTCATCTGGTTATCATAAGTAAACCATGTTTCACCTACACCAGGCTCATTTTTATGCACAAGCCTGCCGTTAAGATCATAATCCTGGCTCGTCAGGCTTAATTCAACCACATTATTATGTTTCATCTGCAGCAATTCCCCAAATGCATTATATTCATATTCTTTTGTGCCCTTGGCTGGATCCTGATTAAGGATACAATTACCATATTTATCATATTCCTTATGGATTGTAGTGTTTTCCTGTATATCCATTACATACATATCCTTAACCAATCCATCGGCAGTATAACAGTATTTTACCTTATTGCCGGCATTATCTTCTGTTTCAACAACATTTCCAATTGCATTATACCTCTTTATGGTAGTCTGGTTTTCGGGATTGGTAACCCATATTTCATGCCCGTTTCCATCTGCCTTAAATTCATATTGTGTAAGTCTTGGGATTCCGCCTTCACCCGGTGATGTTTTTTGTATCACCCTGTTTAATTCGTCGTATTCAACAGTACATATAACAGCTTGTTCGTTGTAAAAATAAGGATCGGTAATAGTGGTCATTTGTCCTGTTGACTCATCATAGGTTTTAGTAATATATATCTTCGTACTATCAAATCCTTCGGTCACAGCTCTCAGGTCTCTACCCAGCCTGTCGTAGTATACTTTTTTGAATGACTGCCCAGTTGTTTTGCTCCAGGAATAAAATACAGCATTTTGAGGCGCATCTTCATCTCCATCTGTAACCCATCTTCGTACACCCATATATTGATTTTCATCAGGAAAAAAAGTTTTTCCAAACGGCCGAAATCATCATACTGATGTGTAGTAACAAAGCCATTGATATCTGTCGCTGAAATCACCTTACCCCATACAGGATCATATGTTTTGCTACTTATAAATCCCATCGGATCAATCTCAGAAGTAGCAAAACGATAATTATAATCCTGGCCATAAATAGTCGTACTGGTTCTTGCAGTTGGAGGATCAGGATTCTGTGGATCAAATGCAGATACAGTTGACGATGTAATATTACCATAAATATCATATACATACGTTTTTTCAGTTGAATTGATATCATCAGGTTCAACTATTTCTGATTTAAGCATACCAAACCACCTGCTCGCATTATTGTAATAGGTAAATTCAGACTCCCTTATTACCTGATCACTACCAGGAGCATTTTTTGTAACATTTACAGATTTTAGCCTTCCCAAGACCCAGTCATCCGGGAAATTATCATATAAATTATTTGTACTTTCA
>CAZTAW010000342.1:0-3161 GCA_964611705.1 uncultured Bacteroidales bacterium | reverse complement strand
CTTCAAACCTTGCACTGAATTCGGTTGGAGGCACCATCAACATTATCACCAAAACACCTGCACCCGAACCACGTGCCTCTATGCTTTATTCGGTTACCAGCTATGGCAATAAGAAAATCACGCTTTCTTTATCCACAGGCGAAATCAAAAAAGGCCTGTATGTTACCTTTCTCGGATCAAGAACTACCGGCAATGGCTACGTTGACGGCACATACGTTGATGCTTACGGTTACTTCCTTACCATCAGCAAGGAATTCAATCCCAAACACAGGATTGTTTTCACAGCACTGGGTTCGCCTGAAAAACACGGGCAGCGGAATTTTAAACTTTCACAAAAAGAAATTGACCTGCATGGCGTAAAGTTCAACAAAGACTGGGGGAGCTATAACGGCAGGATTAACAACCTCTCTGAGAATTTTTATCACAAACCTCATTTCAGCTTAAATCATTACTGGAATATTAATAAAAAATCAATGCTTTCCACGGCAGCTTATCTTTCTTTTGGGTATGGCGGGGGTAAATGGTCAGAGACTTTTGGTACTTACCCGAGAATACCTCAATACAGAAACCCGGCCGGGCAAATAGACTGGGCTTCGGTTTATGAGGCAAATGCGAACAACACTGATCCTTATACTTTGGCAAATGGACAAACGGTAACAGGATATTCACAAAATATTCAAACACACTTCCTGGCAAGTCATATCTGGTACGGGCTGATGTCTTCATACAAATGTCAGCTAAGCCCTGGGCTTAATTTGCTGGGTGGTTTTCATGTTCGGCATTTCAGATCGCATTTGTACGAAAAAGTAAATGACCTGCTGGGAGGAGACTTCTGGATCGAAGATTATGCGTATGCCCTGGATGGGATAGCCGGTCGAGATCAGATCAAAACAGTGGGTGATATCATTAAAGTTAACAACAATGCCATTATTGATTACGGAAGTTTTTTCGGACAGATTGAATATGCCGACGGTCCCATGACAGCCTTTATTTCAGCATCCGCCTCAGGTACATATTTTCAGCGGGAAGACCGGTACAATTATGTAAACGACATAAAAAGTGATGTGGTTTTTAAAGCCGGTTTCGATACCAAACTGGGTATGAACATCAATCTTGATGAACATAACAACCTGTTTTTGAATGCAGGTTATTACAGCAAAGCTCCCTATTTTAAATTTGTATTCGGCAGCTTTAACAATGTACCTTCCAAAGACCTGAAAAATGAGAAGATCAAAGCTATTGAGCTTGGCTACGGCTACAAATCACCCAGGGTAAAAATCGGTTTGAATACTTACCTAACTTATTGGGAAGACAAAAACTTTCTTTCTAATGAATATATTCAGCTTCAGAACAACAAGCAAACAAGGGCTGTTGTTACAGGACTTGATGCCTTCCACAAAGGAATTGAACTTGAGGCTTCTTATAAAGCAACCTCATTTTTAACTGCCGGCGGTATTGCCTCTGTCGGATGCTGGAAATGGAAAAACAATGTTGAAGCCACACTTTACAACGACAACAATGTGGCCGTTGACACGGTAAATGTGTATGCCGATGGATTATTTGTCGGGGATGCACCGCAAACCCAGTTGGGAGTTTATACCAACTTCACAATATTCAGAAACCTTCATTTCAATGCTCAGCTTGTGCACTACGACAGGTTATATGCTGATTTCGATCCAACGTCAAGAAACAATCCTGAAGATCAGAAACAACCTTACCAAATTCCTGCATATACTTTAATAGATTTGCACCTGAAATACGGATTCAACATATTCGGAAAAGAAGCAATGGGAACAATCAGTTGTTTTAATGCGCTTGATAGCAAGCATATTGTAAGGGGCGAAGACGGAAACCAACATAACCTGGGGAGTTTCAGAGGTTTCTGGTCTTTTGGCAGGACGTTTTCTTTTTCATTAAAAGTAAGCCTTTAGTAAAAAACTTTTTCACAAACTGTTTTTGTTTGGGGTTGAATATGAAACAAATACATAATGTTAATAAATACATTACTCATAATTAACATTAAACTAATATTACCATTTATTATCTTTTTTACTTTTACCACTTAAAAATGAAAATAAAAACCGAAAACCAAAATTTAAGCCTATGAAAACAAAACAACTTTTGATGTTTGTAATGTTTTCCCTGTTTTCAGCAAGTCTTTTTGCTCAGGGAACCATTAAAGGGATTGTGCAGGATGCACAATCAGGTGACATGCTTGTAGGAGCAACAGTAGTAATTGAAGGTACTACCGAAGGGACAACAACCAATTTCGATGGTATGTTTAAATTCAGCACTTCCGCAGGCGAAAAAAACATTGTTATTTCATATGTGGGTTATCAATCAAAAATTGTAACTGTAAATGTTACAAGGGGAGAAGTAACCGACATGGGAATTGTTTTACTGGATGCAAAAATGATCGGTCTGGCAGGTATTAACGTTGTTGCCGACCGTGCAAAAGAAAGGGAAACACCGGTTGCATTCTCAACAATCAACAAAAGACAAATCGAGCAGCAGCTCGGATCACGCGACATTCCACTGGCAATGGACGCAACACCTAACGTTTATGCTACCATGCAAGGTGGTGGTGCCGGTGATGCCAGAATTAACGTTCGTGGATTCGACCAGAGAAACGTAGCCATCATGATCAATGGTGTGCCTGTAAACGATATGGAAAACGGCTGGGTATACTGGTCGAACTGGGATGGTATAGGTGATGCTACATCTTCTATTCAGTTGCAGCGTGGTTTGAGCGCAGTTAACCTTGCTACACCTTCTATCGGGGGTACAATGAACGTGATTACAAGCCCGGCAGAACATGAATCAGGTATTAGTTACAAACAAGAGTTTGGTTCGGGTAACTTTATTAAGAGTACAATTATAGGTCATACAGGGCTTATTGATGGAAAATATGCCATTAGCGCAGGTGTTGTTCGTAAAACAGGACAGGGTATCATCAACAAAACCTGGACTGATGCAGGGGCCTATTACTTTGGTGCCAGCTATAATATCAATAAAAACAACAGATTGGAGGTTTATGCACTCGGTGCACCACAACGCCACGGACAGAATCTTTACAAACAAAACATCGCCGCATACGACCATGAATATGCAAAAGATGAATTTAACTATCCTGACTCAGCATTGATGAAATTTCCCGAAGC
>CAZTAW010000341.1:0-3170 GCA_964611705.1 uncultured Bacteroidales bacterium | reverse complement strand
GATTGCAAAACTCATATAAGCATCCTTGGTTCTGGTAAGTCCTGTATAAGCAAAGTAACCATAAAGGAAAGGAGGATTTTCTTCCTGCAATTTTTCCTGCAACCTGTTGTTCAACATTTGGTTGTAGAGGCGAAATACAACGCTTTGCCTGTAATCGCTGAGGGTTTTTTCTTTAAACAGATCATGCTTATAATACAACTGAACGATAATGTACCTTGCCTCAGGATCGGTTTCGATAGCAACCAGTGTTTCTTCATGATCAAATACTTCAAATTCTTTTCTTTCTTTGGGGTTATCTCTTTTTGGAATTTGAGAGAAAAGCTCGGTGATCTTCTTTTCCATTTCATCCGGATCAAAATCTCCAACGGCAATGATGGCTTGCAGATCAGGCCGGTACCAGTCTTTGTAAAAACGGCGCAATGCATCAGGGTCGCAATTGTCAATGATTTCAATATCACCAATTATATCACGTTCTGCATATTTTGAACCCTTGTAAAGCACTTTCTGTGTTTTGGTTTGCATCCTGAATTGTGCTCCCCGGCGGGTTCTCCATTCTTCATGTATCACACCTCTTTCGTTTTCAATATCTTCATTTTCAAAGCTCACATTATGCGCCCAATCGTAAAGGATCAGAAGAGCCGAATCCACGATGTCAGGATTGTCAGTAGGCACTTTTTGCAACATATAATTGGTAACATCCTGACTGGTAAAAGCATTGATCTCCGGGCCAAACTTCATACCGATAGATTGCAGGTATTTGATAATATCGTTTTTTGCAAAATGTTTGGTCCCGTTAAAGGCCATATGCTCACAGAAATGGGCAAGACCGTCCTGATCATCATCTTCGAGAATGGCACCTGCATTTACCACCAGGTAAAACTCCGCCCTGTCTTTGGGCATATCATTCTGACGAATGTAATAGGTTAAGCCGTTGTCGAGTTTTCCTATTTTAACTTTCGGGTCAAGGGGAATTTCGCTACCTCCTTTATAATCAATGTTTTGTGCAAAAACACCAATTCCGCAAAGGATTAAAATTAAAAACAGAAATGAATTACTGATTGATCTTTTCATTGGATTGAGTTTTATTTGTTATTAAAAACGTAAAAATATGAAAACTTCTTTAAAGGATATTTATTTTTACCGAATCTAACAAAAAATGCCAGGCATTTTTCTGCCGGAATATGTTATACCGATTGTAGTATTTGATCAGTAATTGCAAAGCTGTTCCGAATCGGTATATCAAATTCTTCAATAAACATTTTATTAAATGCTTTGTTAAGTTTCATAAATTAGCAAGAAAAACAAACAGATATGAAAAATCCGAAAATTGCCGGTAAATTACCCAGGCGTATGATGATGGAAAAAGGTGAGTATTACTGGTGTTCCTGTGGAAAAAGCGAAAATCAGCCGTTTTGCGATGGTTCGCATCTTGATACTCCTTTTGCACCCGTAAAAACAGAGATCAAAGAAAAAAAGGAAGTCTTCTGGTGTATGTGCAAGCATTCAAAAGACAAACCCTTTTGCGACGGATCACATAATAAATTGTAATTCAGTATGAAACCTCATATCAACAGCGTTACTTTTAACCTGATAGATGTTGATGATGATCTGTACAATTTTGATATTCTGATCAGATTAGATGGTACGGTTATCAAAAGAAACAAAAAGTTATCGAAACAGGCACTTGGCACAGGTCATATGCTCTCCCTCGAAGAAGCCAAATACAGCTTTGAAGAAGGTGCTGAGGTTTTTATTGTTGGGTCGGGGATAGAAGGAATGCTTGATATTGCTGAAGATGCCGAAGAGTACATAAGTTCTCAACATTGCGAAATTATAAGGAAAGAAACGCCGGAAGCCATTCATCTATATAACAAAGAAAAAAGAAAAGCAATAGGATTGTTTCATGTTACTTGCTGATTTTAAAAATGTGTTATCGTAATTTCAGCCTGGTACCTGTTTTGGGTTCGGTACTTTCGTTCAGGTCATTTCTTTTGTAAAGTCGTTTTAACCGTATGCCGTATTGTTGGGCAATGCCGTACATGGTTTCCTCTTTTTTTACCATGTGAAATTTAAATTCCTTGCTTCTGCCTTTTTTTCTTTGTAAATAAAGCATCTGACCTTCCCTTATCCTGTCCGATCTCTCAAGGTCGTTGTATTTAAAAATCTGCCAGGTATACATATTGAATTCATCTGCAATGCTCTCAAAAGTATCGTCTTTGCGGGCAATGATGAATTTCTTTTTATTGTTCTTGTAAATATTTCTGTTGTCGCCACCAGTTTCAATAACTGTAAAATCTTCCGCACTAACAAGGTAATATTTTTCACCTGATTTTCGATTCGGATGATCAGGATCTATGCGGGCAAGCGCTTCATCATCATAAATAAAAAGTTTGTTTTCTTCAATGATCTTGATCAGCAGATTGGGGTATTTGGGATTTGTTGCATATCCTGCTTTTTTAAGCCCGTGCGCCCACTTTTTATAATCATTGATCTTGTATTTGAAAAGATGTGCATAGCGATCCCGCGTAGTGAGAAACAGAGAATGGTCACGGAAGGACGCCTCAGGATTTTTGTATCGCCTGAAACATTCTCCCCTTTCGTCATCATCATGGTAAAATGTTCTTCCGCTCCAGTCGGAGTGACACTTGATGCCAAAGTGGTTTTTGGCCCGGCGGGCGAGCTTGCTGTTTCCGTTTCCTGACTCGAGTATACCCTGTGCAAGTGTGATACTGGCAGGAATTTTATACTCTATCATTTTGTTGATCGCAATTTCCTTGTATTTTTCAATGTACTCCTGTCGGGTAAGTTTCTGAGAAAACCCATGTAATTGCATAAACAAAACTAAAAATAATACGAGGATGCTTCTCATTTACTACTGGATTTTGATCAGGAAAAACACCAATTGCAAAAATATGTTAAGGTATAACGTTAGTTATCTTTCTATTCTTGTTTTATCCACAAATGAATGTTATTAAAATCTTTTGGTTATTTTGCAAAATGCTAAATGATTGATGATGGAATTGATTAAGAATTACTATCCGAATATTGGAGATGGCAAAACTCAGAAGCTGCTTAATTATGGTTTTTTGCTCAGGGAATGGAATGCAAAAATCAACCTGGTTTCCCGTAAGGACGCCGAACATCTGATGGAAAAGCATATCCTGCATTCG
>CAZTAW010000340.1:0-3187 GCA_964611705.1 uncultured Bacteroidales bacterium | reverse complement strand
CACAACATTTCCCATAATAGCAGGAGCAGATGGCAGGTTCCCGGCTATGGATGTAAAATTAAAAGGTGTTAGTGCATAAACAAATCCTTCCAAAGGACGCTGTTCTGTCCGGTTCCATTCACCTTTCACCGAAATAGGCTGCTGTTGATAAATCTCTGACATAAACTGAACATTAAACCGCAGAAAATCGGCCAGCTCACATGCTGCATCAATCTCAGCCTGATGAACACTTTTGGATTGTCCCAGCATGGTTGCTGCATTGATCCTGGCCCGATAGGGACCAGATATCAATTCGGCAGCTTTAAGAAATATGGATGCACGCTGATCCCATGCCAGGGATTGCCATTTTTCTCTTACGTCAAGCGCAGCATCAATAGCCATATGAACATGCCCGGCACCTCCCATATAATAGTATCCCAAGTGATGACCAAGATCGTGGGGAGGCCGGATATCATATCTTTCATCAGTTCTAATCTCTTTACCTCCTATGTACATTGGCACATCAGTGATTTCTGAACGGAGCCTGGCTATCATTGACTTTAATTCCGCACGTTCCGTAGTACCCGGGGAATAACTCAGAACAGGCTCATTTTTTGCATACGGTGTTTCGTAAATTCCTTTTGACATTTTTTTTGGGTTTGAATAATAATTAACTTGTTTTCACAAATCTACAAATTTTATTTAGATCAATTCAAAATAATTTCGAATATATCATATTGATAATCTGTCATATATTTATATTTTATCCGGGGTTAACATTTTTTTGTTATCTTTGTGTTAATGATTTGATTATCAACAACAAAACATTAACAAAGCAGTATTCACATATGAGTTTAAATCCATTTATATACAAAACAATAGTAAACGAAGAAAAACTAGCTGAAAAACAACCTGAAGACTACCAAAACATTGAATTAACAACTGAAGCCAAAAAATTGTTTAATATCTTAATGAACGAAAATCCTGATCTTGAAAAATTACTTGAGAAAAGCAACACGATCCAGGAATTTATGGATGGAATTAAAAAATGGGTAGACCGGTACCTGGAAAAAAAACCTGAAGTAAATAAGTATTGCAAAGGAGAACTCAAAGGCAGGAAGCATTACGATTTGCTGGAATGGCCAGATATTGCTGCAATAAGATTATATGATTATATCAATTATGAAGGCAAACAATATGAAGACTTAAATCTGAGAGGAGAAAAAGTTATTTCCAGGCCTTTTGAATTGATATATCTGGCATACAAAAGAGAAACAGGCGGAACCACCTCACACTTTCTTATTGATATGATCTATCTTTTCCGTCAATTTTTCGGAAAAACCAGGGAACAAATACCCGAAGATGATAAGGTTTTAGAATGGATGAAAAAACACCCTTCCGGTATTGATCCTCAGGTAATCGAAGTAAGGGAAAAAAACAAAGAACGTATCATCAACCTGTTTATTGATAAAATGGATGAAGGAACAATAAATGATAAACGTTTTTATTTTGAAAACGAAAACAGCCGGGAAGAAAAATACAATACGTTTTTAAGATGGTGGAACAACAAGCTTTTTCATCTGAGGTTTGCCATCAGGTCGCCGGAACTGCTAAACGAGATGCTTGACAATATTCTTGATCAGAAAACAATAGATATACTGAATGATGCCAAGCAAGCAGGTATACCTTTCTTTGTAAATCCCTATTACCTTTCACTTGTAAATGTGCATGAACCGGATTTTATGAAACAAGCCGATCTGGCTATCCGGGACTATATCATTTATACAAAACAGTTAATAAACGAATACGGTCATATCGTGGCCTGGGAAAAAGAAGATATTGTTGAACCGGGCAAACCCAATGCTGCAGGATGGATACTACCTTCCCATCATAATATTCACAGAAGATACCCTGAAGTGGCTATCCTGATTCCTGATACCATTGGCAGGGCTTGCGGCGGACTTTGTGCCTCCTGTCAAAGGATGTATGATTTCCAGCGGGGAAATCTGAATTTCGATCTCGATAAGCTGAAACCAAAGGAAAAATGGCCCCATAAACTACAACGATTACTTGAGTATTTTGAAAAGGATTCTCAGCTCAGGGACATTCTCATAACTGGTGGCGATGCCTTAATGAGCACTGATAAGTCATTAAAAAAAATACTTGATACTGTGTATGAAGTAAGCAAACGTAAAATTGAAGCAAATAAAAACCGTCAGGAAAGCAAGAAATTTGCCGAGATGATCAGGGTAAGACTGGGAACCAGATTACCTGTATACCTGCCTCAAAGAATAACCCCCGGGTTGATAGAGGTTCTGGCCTATTTCAAACAAAAAGCATCAGCCATCGGGCTCAAACAATTCGTTATACAAACCCATTTCGAATCAGCAATGGAGGTTACGCCCGAGGCTAAAGAAGCCATCAGTAAATTACTTTCGGCAGGATGGATCATTACAAACCAGCAAGTATTTACGGCTGCTGCTTCCCGCCGGGGACATACGGCCAAACTCAGGCAAGTTTTATCCGAAATCGGGGTACTTCCCTATTATACATTCAGCGTAAAAGGCTATATGGAAAACAGCCACAATTTTGCTACAAACGAAAGAGCTGTTCAGGAGCAGAAAGAAGAGAAAGTACTTGGAAAGATATCGCATGAATATTTTGACAGAATCAAGGAATTTTCGCATAATGCAGAGCACCTGGTTGAAAACATCCATAAGCTTGAAAAAGATGCCCATATACCCTTTCTTGCAACAGACAGGAATGTGCTCAACCTTCCGGGAGTGGGTAAAAGCCTAACTTATAGAACAATCGGGATCACACATGATGGCAGGCGTATCCTTGAATTTGATCATGATTCAACACGCAACCACAGCCCGATAATACACAAAATGGGCAAAGTTGCCATCATTGAATCAAAATCATTAAGTACGTATCTTTGGCAATTGCACCAGATGAAAGAGAATATTGAGGAATATAATACTATATTTGGATATTCAATCGGGGAAACAGAGGAAAGAATGCCGGTTTATGAATATCCTGATTATGATTTTAAATTAACCAATGAAATAACAAACCTGGAAATTGAGTAAAAGAATTGAAAACCCTGCAAACACCAAAACATAGTTCAGGTATTGTAAAATTGTTTCTTAAACTAATTGTTTTCGCTATGTTATCCGGAATCACATCATGTCATGTAGGCCGGTAT
>CAZTAW010000339.1:0-3288 GCA_964611705.1 uncultured Bacteroidales bacterium | reverse complement strand
GCCGGCAGCAGATCCCCTGGGAATCTTCTTCTTTGATGGGGGATTTTTATTTTAATAGTGCCTCAGGTGATAAACCTAATGTCAGCAACCAATATACAAACGAGAATGAACGGAAACAAATATCAAAAAAAGAAAGCTATCAACCAAAAAGAAAACCAGAACCACATGAAAGTTTCACGGGTAAATCAGGTACTTTCACTGATATAAGGGATGGACAAAAATACAAATGGGTACGCATTGGGGATCAGATATGGATGGCTGAGAATCTGAACTTTAAAGCAGACAATAGTAGTATTTATAGCAAATCATTAGAGGAAGACAGGTCATATGGAAGGCTTTATACTTGGGAAGCAGCTTCTTCAGCCTGTCCTATAGGATGGCACTTGTCTAGTTATGATGAGTGGCAGGTTCTATTATCCGATGTTGGTGGGGATATTAGTAAATTAAAATCAAAAGAAGGTTGGCATAAAAATCGTAATGGAACTGATGAATTTGGTTTCAATGTTCTTCCAGGTGGTTATTACATTAGAATGGATTTACGTTATTTTAGATTTGGCAAAGTAGCACGTTTTTGGACATCAAGATATTGGGGTAAAGAGCAGGAGGGAGAAAACGTTGTAAGTAGTTACAAATCGGTCCATAAATATTGTTATTTTAGCATTTATTCCAGGGGAAAGAAAATATCTTGGTCTCGTACATCTGAATATAATAAATGTTCTGTTCGTTGCATAAAGGATGAATGATATTATAAAATTTATAATTAAGAAGTAAGATATACAAAATATATGGGTGAAGTGAATAGTTTGATCTAAAAAAGTGAATAATACATTATGGCTTTCTGTATTTAATTTTAAATCATTATGGAACAAAGTATAAAAAATAATATATTATTAAATTAATAATTTTCAATGTAAAAAATCAACAATATGAAAAAATGCATATTTTTATTAACCATTTGTTGTTGGGTTACAATGTCAAACATGGCTCAGAATAGCATTGAAGGTATATTTACTGATTATAGGGATGGTAAGGAATATAGATGGATACGGATTGTATCACAAACATGGTTAGCTGAAAATCTCAGTTATGAAAAAAAAGGTAGTTGGTGCTATGATAATGAGGCCAAGAATTGTATTAAGTACGGAAGATTGTATACTTGGGAAGCGGCGAAGAGTGCTTGTCCTTTGGGATGGCATTTACCTAGTGATAAAGAGTGGAATATACTGATTGAACATTTGGGTGGGTGGAAAATTGCCGGTGATAAATTGAAAGATTTTGCCTATTGGGGAATTTATGATGTTGATGATAAAAAGAAAAGTGGGTTTGATGCACGTCCTGCCGGTTCTTGTTATGAGGGATTTGACTTTAAATATCTTAAGCTACATAGTTTCTGGTGGACATCAACAGAGGGGAGATATGATGGATATGCAATCTTCCAATATCTGGATGATAATACTCCAAATATTCATTGGAGCATTAAAAGAAAAGAGAGCGGCTTGTCAGTTCGATGTATTAAGGACTGAGTGACAATCCGCCGGGAATGGGTGAACAAAGCTTATTTGACAATTTGACTATTTGGATCTTTTAAAATGAATAGAACACGGATAACACTGATTTACCCTGTGGAATAAAGGAAAAAACAGACATTGTTCATTAAGATAAATTTGATTTGAAAAAAATATTAAAAACAAGCGAAAACAAAATTTTAATTCCACAGGGTGTACGGATGATCGCAGATAAATATAATATCCGTGAAGATCAGTTTAATCCCTGCCTGCCGGCCAGGCAGGCGTGTCATCCGTGTGCCATTAAGAATAAAAGACCACAAATGCGCGAATAATATTCGACTTTTATTCGTGCATTAGTGGCATAAAATATTCAGAAGGAAAAACATAATCATGTAAATTAAAAAATAAACCAAACAAAACCATGAAAAAAACAACATCAATTTTAGTACTTTTTTTGATTACACTGGGCCTCAGTGCCCAGAAAGCCGAATGGACGGATTTTGATGCCCGTAAACAAATGTATCCGCTATCGAAATATTTTAGCGGTTTTTCGATGGAAGAAGTGGATAAACAGGAAGACCTGGGTGAGGTTTACGAAAGGCTCAAGGAAAATGCCATTAGCAACCTGACAAATACCATACAGGTTACGGTAGAAAGCGTAACAACACTTAACAAACTGGAGATCAACGATGAGGTAAAAGAAAACTTCAGGCAGAATGTGGCTTCTTTTTCTAAGGTTGAGCTTGCAGGATTAGAAACCCGGACGCATTACGACAAAAGAAAAAAAATGGCCTATGCCCTGGCCTATGTTAAAAAAGCCGATCTGATCAATCATTACCGGAAAATCATAACCGAAAAAAAAGACGCCATTGCACAAAAGATCAAACTGGCAAATAACTTCAACAATATGGGCGAATACGACGATGCCCTGAAAGCTTATTATGAATGCATGCCGCTGTTTGCCCAGGTAAAAGATGCCCAGACCATGGTGATCCTGCTCGAAGCAACCACGCCCGAGCTAAAGCAAATCGCCGATTATGAGATACAGGTTCAGCAGGCCATCGCCGATCTTTACAAAAACAAACAGCTTACCCTGGATGATGTCTGCAATTTTATGGCTTTCGGGATGAAAATGCAGACCGGCGCCATTGATCCGGGCATACGATTAACAAACTTTACCTTTGAAGATACCAAAATGGGCAGCCAGTTCTCCAGGCGTTTTACGCAACACTTTGAAAAAGAACTCATAGATGTGGCGAAATACAATGTCACTTCCAAAGCTGTATCCCCTTCCCCGGCAATGAAAAATCCCCGTTACATGATCAAAGGCTCTTACTGGAATGAAGGCGATAAGATCAGGATCATGGCCACATTGCGCGATACCAAGGAAGGCAGGCCTCTTGCTTCCGTTGATGGCTTCCTGCCCAAACAATGGCTGAAAGACAACAACATTTCCTGGAAGCCTGAAAACTTTGCCCAGGCGCATGAAAATATGATGCAATTCCGCAGGGATGAGATCGTAAACGGCAATATGAATCTCGAAGTCTGGACCAACAAGGGCAATGAAAGCCCCATTTACGAAGAAGACGACACCCTGCAATTTTATGTTCGGGTAAGCCATCCCTGTTACATCCGTATAATCAACCATTTTGCTGATGGTTCAAGGGTTTTGTTGGTGGATAACGACTACATTGGTGCAGATAAGGTAAACAAAGTCGTGAAGATCAATCAGGAATTCCAATGCGCCGAACCCTTTGGCGCAGAAGTTTTACAGGTTAAC
>CAZTAW010000338.1:0-3292 GCA_964611705.1 uncultured Bacteroidales bacterium | reverse complement strand
ATATATTTAATCCTGCCAGACAGTTGAATTTTAATAGTTCGGGCTGACTGTCAGGGTTTTTATTGTTCATATTCCCACAAGACTTCTGTCAGGTTATTGCCCCAGTTATTGAACTTAACGCGGTCGGCTATTTCGGCCACACCTGCTAATGGGATTGTCCGGGCGGTCATCTCTCCGTTCAGTATGCCTGCAAAACCCCAAAATTCGGATTCAATGTACCAGTCACCCGGTTCGGAATTGGCATCATTATCCGGAAAACCATCTTCGAGCGTGGCGCTTTCATGGATTTCGGATTGTACGTATGCCAGATCGCAGTTAAGTCGGGTCCAAAGTTCAGCAGTTTTATGGAATCCGTCATAAGCCTGCCTGATATGGGGTTTGTCAGGTGCAACCTGAACATGATCAAAAGTGGCAAAAGGAAGTAAAACTTTCAGGTTGGGCAGCTTGAGGCCGATTTCTTCATAATTATGAACAGTAATGCGATATGGCCAAAAGGTAAATGTAATTTCCGGAGTTGCTACATCTTCCGGCCAGGTTTCCGGGGTAAAAATACCATTATCCAGAAGCGCCTGCGTCAGTGGGTGTGAAAAATAGCGCTTCCCGTTGATGTTTGGTCCTTTGTCGTCCAAAACATAGTCATCACCACCGGGAACCACAAAAACAGGCCTTCCTTCCGGGAAAGTTTGGTTTTGCACCCAGGTGAGATTGGAATAATCAACATCAATGCTGGCAGGTGTGTAATTTTCATGATTATAATACGGATTGTATCTTGCATTATGTGCATCATCCCAATGCCCGATCTCAAGGGGGTACATTTCGGCGAGGGTAGGATTTTCCCTGCCAACAAAATATTTAAGTCCATCAAGGTCTTCTCCGCAGTATGCCATCACATTGGTGGCAACCACACCGGCATGGGAAGATGCAAACATACCCACATTATCATAGGGAACTTCAATGCTGATCAGCTCATGTAAATATTTTCCATCAACATCCTCTATCAAACCCAGTGCGAAGCGTATGACATTGCGGAGGCTTGCGATTGAATTGGGTCCACCGAAATCATAAGTTCCTTCACTGCTGATACCTGTTTCCGGGTCGGTTTTTCCCGGCCATAAATAACTGATGGTAGTGGCTCCAATATCTACTGTGTTGTAAACCAAATGAAAAGGCGTTTCATCTTCATTGTATTTTTCAACAAACCAGGTAGACGCAATTACAACAACCGGTGCGCTTTCCCCATATCTTGGGTTTGCCGGGATATCAATTCTAACAGCGATCTTACCGATGCCCTGGCAATCAATGTGGGTGTAAACGATCTCTCCCGGACCCGGCAAAGGCTCAGGCGCCGCACCGGGTGAATGGTCATCATCTTTTTTGCATGAAACAAGAAGGATTAAAATGAAAACGAAGAAAGGGGTGAATAACCTGAAATGAAAGCTTGATGCTGGTTTCATAATTGTTTTTTTGAATTTGCAAATTAATAAATTGTTTGCAGATAATCAATTTATATAGTTATTAGACCAGGATTGGTTTCAAGGGTTTAACGCTGATTTTTGTTTGCTGATTGATACCTGATGATATCTTTTAGCAATGATAGTAACTATCCGGCATCCGGCATCAAATTAACAGAAGCCAATGATTTTACATGCACTGCATTTAAATCAGGTTTTTGTAGTATACTTATCTTCAGTTCCCAAGCAGTTTCTTCACTTTTGCTGCAACGGCTTTGTTATCTGCTTTACCGGCGAATTTTTTGCTGGCAATACCCATTACTTTACCCATATCGCGCATACTCTCAGCGCCGGTTTCTTCAATGATATTTTTGATCTCTGCTTCAATTTCTTCTACATTCATCTGTTTGGGCAGGTATTCTTCGATGACCCCGGCCTGGAATTCTTCCTGTTCTGCCAATTCGTTTCTGTTCTTATCCCTGTAAATGGCAGCGCTTTCCTTGCGCTGTTTTACAAGCTTTTGCAGCAAATTCATTTCTACATTTTCAGGCAGGTCTTTACCTGCTGCTTTTTTCTCGGTTTTAGCCAGAAGGATGGCCGATTTCACAGCTCTTAAAGCGTCAAGCTTTTTTGAATCTTTTGCCTTCATGGCTTCTTTTATGTCCTGGTTTATTTTGTTTTCCAAACTCATGATATTGGGAATTTTAGTTATTCGTGTAATAAAGCATCCGGCATCCGGTTCCGGTATCGGGTATCAGGCCCTCATTTTCAATGTTACAAAATTAAATCATTTCGGCATAATGTACCGCTTGCAAAGCTTTGGCGAATAAAATCCTCATCAATCCGGTTTGTCGTGAATATATTTATTGTTGGATTTGATCTTCGTATCTTTTTCATCCTTGTCTTCCTCAAGCGAATATTTAGCCACATGAGATTCAGCAGAAGAAGGCGTGTCAGTAAGCTTTACTTTTCTTCTTACAAATGCGGGCTCGGCTTCCAGTTCAGCCAATCCGCCAGGTGACCTGAGTTTGATGCTGAGGTCTTTCAGTCTTTTGATCCTTTCCTGGGCTTTCTTTTCAAGCTCGCTTTGTTCGGTTGTTTCGGAGGTTTCTTCCGTATCGGTTTTCGGCACGGTTTTCCCGGATTCCTTTTCCTCCTGCTTTTTATACATCGTAGTTGGTTCGGATGTTTTCTGCCTTTGTTTTTCTTCGGTCTTTATGTTGCCTGATGTCAGGTCGAAAATTACCGTACGCTTTGTTTCTGTTTTTTCTTTGGCAGTAATATCTGATTCTTCTTTTTCTTTGGGTGTTTCTTCTTTTTTTCTGACAAGCTCTATTTTGTCAGTTTTTTTCTCTTTCATTTCAGGTTTGCTTTTATTCTCAGCAACTGTTTCATCAAGATTATAAACCTTTTTATTCTTTTGCTTTTCCAGGTCGGCCTTTGAATCAAATCCGGTAGCAATTACCGTTATGCCAATTCTATTACCCAGGCTTTCTTCCTTGCCATTACCCCAAATGATCTCAGCTTCTTCACCGGCTTGTTTTTGGATGTAATCGGTGATCTCTATCACTTCATCCATTGATATTTCATCTTCTCCGGATGTAATATAAAGCAGGATATTGCTTGCACCTCCGATATGGCTATCGTTAAGCAGCGGTGATTCGAGGGCTTCCTTCACTGCTTTGGTGGCACGTCCTTCACCTTCAATCACAGCGGAACCCATAATAGCTTTACCGCTGTTTTTCATGACAGTTTTTACATCTTCGAAATCTACGTTGATGTAGCCCGTAACCGTAATGATCTCAGCAATACCTTTGGCGGCAGTTGATAAAATGTTATCA
>CAZTAW010000337.1:0-3293 GCA_964611705.1 uncultured Bacteroidales bacterium | reverse complement strand
GAACCAAAGTAAGTTCTGCTCCTTTTTCTAGAATGATCAGGTTTCGGTTCTGAATAAAGATATTTTCATTTTTATTGATAATATTGATCATCTGAATGGGCTTATTTACTTTTACATTTTCCGGAACGTAAATAAAAACACCATCCTGGGCAAAGGCCGTATTCAATGCTGTAAAACCGTTTTGATTGGGGTCGAAAGCTTTTCCGTAGAATTGATCAACCAGTCCGGGATATTCTTCCATAGCCCTGGCCAGGCTGCCCATGATCGTTCCTTCAGGTAATTTTTTCAATGGGGCATCCGTGTATACGTACCAGCCATTCAACAGGGCATTGATCTCCGTGTCAAAATCATGAACCTTACATTCAAAGAGGTTGGCTACATTAATTTCCTCCTGATCAAGATTAAATTCCTGTTTATAATCGAAATTAAGGACTTCGCTCAAATCTGTATTTTTCCAGTTTTCTAATTTTTTATCCGGGAAACCGATTTCCCTGAATGCTTTGAATCCTTGCGTCCGAAGTCCCGAAATGGTTTTCGTATCACGTTTAAATAACTCATTTTTATGATCTTCAAACTGTTTCAGGAATTTATCTTTGAGGTTGATATTTTCAAGTTGAGTGCTCATTACAAATCCTTTTTAGCTTATGCGTTCAAATTCTTCTTTGATCCACTCGTAGCCTTCTTCTTCCAGCTTTTCGGCCAGTTGTTTCCCCCCTGATTTAACAATTTTTCCGTCATACAAAACATGTACAAAATCAGGGACAATATAGTCCAGCAATCGTTGATAGTGAGTAATGATCAGGAAAGCATTATTGTTGTTTTTCAGCATATTAACGCCATTGGCAACAATTTTCAATGCGTCAATATCAAGGCCGGAATCGGTTTCATCCAATACGGCGAGGATAGGTTCCAGCATCGCCATCTGGAATATTTCATTCTTCTTTTTCTCTCCGCCTGAAAATCCTTCATTTACCGACCGGCTGGTTAGTTTGGAGTGAATCTCGACGAGCTTCTTTTTTTCTTCCATTTTAGCCAGGAAATCTTTCCCGGAAATGGGATCCTGGTTGCGATATTCACGTTGGGCATTCAAGGCTGTCCGCATAAAATTTGTCATGCTGACACCCGGTATTTCCACGGGATATTGAAATCCAAGGAAAATGCCTTCATTAGCCCGTTTATCAGGTTCCCAATTCAGGATGTTCTCGTCTTTATAAATGATATCACCTTTGGTTATTTCGTATCCTTCCTTTCCGGCAATGGCATAAGCGAGTGTGCTTTTCCCTGTGCCGTTAGGGCCCATGATAGCATGAATTTCGCCCTTGTTAATTCCAAGATTCAAACCACTGATGATCTCTTTTCCTTCAATATCTACATGTAAGTTTTTGATATTTAGTAACATAATTTCTTTGTTAAATAGTCATTTCAACGATTGAGTTATAAAAATTACAAATCCCAAATTACAATGACAAAAACGGCTAAAGATTTTATGTTTTGAATTTTGAATTTTGTTCATTGTGATTTATTTATGATTTGTTGAGATTGTTATTTGGTGCTTTTAACATAGTTCCTATCCAACACTTCCCTCCAGGGTTATCTGCAACAATTTCTGCGCTTCAACAGCAAACTCCATCGGCAGATGCCTGATCACTTCTTTGGCATATCCGTTTACGATCAATCCAATGGCATCTTCGGTGTCAATGCCCCGCTGGTTGAGGTAAAACAACTGATCATCCGAAATCTTGGATGTTGTCGCCTCATGCTCTACGATGGCTGATTTGTTATCGGCATCAATGTAAGGAAACGTATGTGCTCCGCATTTGTCGCCAAGCAGGAGTGAATCACATTGTGAAAAATTCCTTGCATTTCCGGCATTTTTGGTAACCTTTACCAGTCCTCTGTAGCTATTATTACTGTGGCCTGCTGATATCCCTTTTGAGATGATCGTGCTTTTTGTGTTTTTGCCTACATGGACCATTTTCGTTCCGGTATCTGCCTGCTGGTAGTTGTTTGTTACAGCCACAGAGTAAAATTCTCCAACCGAATTATCGCCGATCAGTAAACAACCGGGATATTTCCATGTAACTGCCGAGCCTGTTTCAACCTGTGTCCATGAGATTTTTGAGTTAACACCACGACAGGCGCCCCGCTTGGTCACAAAGTTGTAAACACCGCCTTTTCCCTCTTTATCACCAGGATACCAGTTTTGTACGGTTGAATATTTTACTTCGGCATTATCCATTGTTACAATCTCCACAACTGCAGCATGAAGCTGGTTTTCATCACGCATGGGAGCTGTGCATCCTTCAAGGTAACTAACATAGCTGCCTTCATCGGCTATGATCAAAGTCCTTTCAAACTGCCCGGTTTTTGCAGCGTTGATTCTGAAATAGGTTGAAAGCTCAATAGGGCAGCGCACGCCTTTGGGTAAATACACAAAAGACCCATCACTAAAGACTGCCGAATTCAGCGTTGCGAAATAATTATCAGAATAGGGAACAACCGAACCCAGATATTTTTTAACCAAATCAGGGTGATTTTTGATAGCCTCGCTCATCGGGCAAAAGACGATACCATGTTTTTCGAGCGTTTTCTGAAAAGTTGTTTTCACGGAAACACTGTCAACAACCGCATCCACAGCCACGCCGGCAAGCTTTTTTTGTTCTTCCAGTGAAATGCCCAGTTTGTTGAACGTGTCGAGCAGCTCAGGATCCACTTCATCCAGGCTTTTGGGCCCTTTTTTCTTTTTGGGTGCAGCGTAATAGTGAATATCCTGGTAATCTACCTTTGGGTATTTCAGGTGCGCCCATTCGGGTTCTTTCATGGTAAGCCAGTGATGGTAGGCTTTCAGGCGCCATTCCAGCATCCATTCCGGCTCTTCTTTTTTGGCTGAGATAAACCGGATTGTATCTTCGTTCAACCCAATGGGAGCGGTCTCTGTTTCTATATTTGTTGTAAAACCGTATTTATAGTCACTTTGCGTTATTTTGTCAAGAATATCATCTGAGCTCATTATCTAATTCCTTAATTTATATTAAGATCAAATAAGACTACAAAGGTAACAAAATTGGACGGAAATGGTTTGGTGGATTTAAAAGGATTCATTCTTAATATTATTGAATAAGCGCAAAAGTAATGGTAAATCTTCCTTTATGGTAATTATCTCATTATCTTAAATTCTGAATGAGACATTTTCACTGTATATCTTTTTATTTTTCTATACTTTTAAGATGTGTTCAATATAGGCGCTTAGGCTACAAAACTAACCAACATGTTGTTCGTTTTCTACACTACAA
>CAZTAW010000336.1:0-3301 GCA_964611705.1 uncultured Bacteroidales bacterium | reverse complement strand
ACCGATAAGAGCATAAGCTCAACTATTGCAAACCTGTTCCGTATCGGTATAAGAAGCAAATGAGGCCCTTCTCTCTCATTAAGCAAGTAGCTTAAAAATAATCATTTATACCCCACAACCGTATGCCCGACCCAATGATGGTCATTGGCTGGTGCCGTGGTGCCCATTCCGATATCTTCCAGTTCAAGTTTGGGGTGGTCAATGCTATTGGCGTATTCAATAAAATGACCTTTTAAAGGTTGCTGGTTTAGCAAATTCTGAAGATGCCATGTCGTATATAAACCGAAGGGAACGGAATACCGTCCGCACCAGGTCCATTTGTATTGCTTGTAATCGTCTTTTTCAACGGTATAGTCAATAAAGCGGATTATCTTTTCTTCGGTAACAAGTCCTAAGAGACAAGAGTCAATGATCTCAATTTCGTGTTCTATTGCCTGCCGGTAGCCGGTTATATCCGTTCCGTAATAAGCATAGTTGTTTCCGCCCCAATCTTCATCACCATAATGAACGGCATCCGTGCTGATCACAATTGCAAAATCTTTTCCCCAGGTCCATTCATTTTCCCTGGCAATTCCCGCAATGATTTTTGCCAGTTGTCCGCTGAAAATCTTCATATTCTCAAGGCTTGTATAGGGAATAATGAGAGGAATGATTTCCGCATCCCTGTTAAAGTACTGAATAAAAGGAAGAAGCGCTTCAAGCGAATGTTCAACCTGCATCATGGTATCTTTGGGCACTACAACACTGTCAGGAAGTTTTTCAATGATCTTCCAATTGTATTCCGAAACTTTTGTATTGCCATACGGGCCTGCCCAGTGGGTATGGTTTCCCATGACAATGGCATTATCTGTGTCGAAGTATTTTGCTTTGTGAAAAACGCCAATTAAAATCAAAACATCTGCCTTGATGTTTTTGAATACGGCCGGGTATAAATAACTTGAATATGCATAATCGTCATGCGGTGAAATAGCAAGCTTCCAATGTAAGTTACTATCGTAAAGGCCTGAAATGTTTTCCAACTGTATGCTGAATTCACGGTTGATTCGTGCCATAACGGTATCCATTTGTGCTGACCGGGTCGCAAATCCTGTGCTGTCTGTCATGTGCCTGATATTGGTTTCCCTTTCCTGAAACATGCTGCATGAAGAACACATTAAAACAAAGGCAAATGCAAAGCAAACATATCTCATACGCTTTTTTTTTACAAATATAGTTTTTTAATCTATATTTGGTTGTGTGAATAGCTCATAAGTATCGAGATTGATTGCTACAAGGTTTCCCAATCCCTGGAAGGAGGCGTAAACACAACCGGCATCAATATTAATTACTTTGGTATCTTTATTCTTAATTATTTCATGAATACGAACCAAATTTACCGGGGTATGTCCATGAATGATGGTTTTGTTTTTCAGGATATTTTCATTATAATTTTCTTCACGCAACCAGACCATCGCGTGATAATCTTTCAAAGGATCAGGGGCATTGAAATTAATTCCCGCGTGAACGAAAAAGAAGTCTTCTTCATCATTATTAAAATACGGTAATTCATTGATAAAATCAATATACTCATCCGGGATTTTAAGGAACGAACAACAGCCATGCTTATAGGGATTCCTGATGCCAAAGTTCCGCAACGTTGTATCTCCATCATTGCACAACCATAAACCAAAATCGAATTCGTCGAATCGGGCTTTCAGCATCATTTCTTCGTGATTTCCTTTGATAGGAATCAATTGGTAACCTTCCTGCTGAAGCCTGATTAAATAGTCAAGTACCGCTTTGGAGTTTTTGCCACGATCAATATAATCGCCAACAAAGAAAAGCTTATCATTTTTTGTGAGTTTAATTCTGTCTTCAATAAGCTTTTGCAAGGTGTCAATACATCCGTGTATATCTCCAATAGCAAATCTTGACATTCTTCCAAACAATATACAAAAAAATATTTGTAAGATCCAACAATTATTGATATTTGCAAAAATAATACAGTTAGATATGATTTTTCTTGCTCCATTACAAGGATTTACGAATTATGTTTTCAGAAATACATATTCAAAACATTTTAAAGGAATAGATATCGCTGTTGCACCCTTTGTAAGCCTGGTTAAAGGTAAAAAGGTCAAACTAACCCACATTCAAGATTTGCTGCCCGAAAACAACATTGGTTTGAATATCATCCCGCAGGTAATGGGGCGCGGGAAAGAATTGTTTATTACGATGGCGAAAACCCTTGAAGATATGGGTTATCATTCCATGAACTGGAACCTGGGTTGTCCGGTACGTAGCATTGCCCGGAAAAAGCGAGGCTCCGGATTATTGCCTTATGCAGATGAGATTGATGATATCCTTAATTATGTGATCCCAAAGATAAACATCCGTTTTTCAGTTAAAACAAGATTGGGGTATGAATCTTCCGACGAGTTTGAGGCATTGATGAAGGTTTACAATCGTTACCCGCTGCAATACCTGGTTTTGCATCCACGCATCGGAATACAAATGTACGAAGGTGATATTAACCTTGATAAATTTGCATATTGTCTTGATCAATCCAGTAATCCGGTAGTGTATAGTGGTGATATATTTTCCCCGGAAAACTACCGTGATTTAAAAAGCAAGTTTCCCGGATTAACGCATTATATGCTTGGCAGGGGGGTGTTTAAAGACCTTTTTCTGCCTGAAAAGATAGCCGGACATTTTGATACGGGTGAAGATCATGACAAACGTTTCTGGGATTTTCAATATGATCTGTTGCAAGCTATTCAAACCCGCATGTCGCGCGAAAAGAACGTGATGAACAAGATGAAGGAATACTGGACGATGTGGGCGGGGATGTTTGAAAACAAGGAAAAGCTGCTGGAGCAACTGTACCCTTTGGGGGAGGCTGGGGAGCTTGTTGATGTATTTGTAAGGTTTCAAAAGAGTTTGATGCTGAATATACGATAGTATCGCTTTTAGCGATGCTATCGTTAAAATAAAGATGTTAAAGACTCATTGATAAAAACATGTAAAGATATGCTATGTTTAGATAAAATATTTTATTTATATTTGGAGTAAATATTGATTTATAAACTACACTGATATTTTAAAAATTAAGAAATCATGAATAAAGTATTAGGGCTTGACCTCGGAACCAACAGCATTGGATGGGCTTTTTTAGGAACATCAGATAATATTAATTTTCAGTTACTTAAAAAAGCGTTAGGATTTTTCAAGAAGGTGTGAAGATTGAAAAAGGACAAGAGAAAGGTTCTATATTAATTTGAAAATTTGAAGATGATCAAATTTGAAAATTAAAACCGCTACG
>CAZTAW010000335.1:0-3312 GCA_964611705.1 uncultured Bacteroidales bacterium | reverse complement strand
GAGATTCCTGTTCTATCTGGAAAAGGCCCGAATTGTAAAATGGCTCGGCAAAGACACCCATGGCATCAATTACCTGAACAAACCCGAAAAGCTCTTTCCCGACAATACCAACCTGATGTATGCTTTGGCCGGGGATAAACCCGACACGGGAAGCATGCGGGAAGTTTTTTTCCTCAACCAGCTTGCCGTGAAACATACGGTAACTTATTCGGTGAAAACTGATTTTGGGGTAGATGAAAAATATTGGTTTGAAATTGGCGGAAAAAGCAAAACCACCAAACAAATTGCCGGCCTGAAAAATGCCTTCGTGGCAGCAGACGATATTGAATACGCACATAAAAATACCATCCCGCTTTGGATGTTTGGATTTTTGTATTAAAAACTAAAACATTAAACTATGAGCAGAAACGTTTTTATTTCAATCCTCGGAACAGGCTACTACAATCAAACTGTTTACCACTTCCAAAATGAACAACCCGATGGAAATAATGTAAGATTTGTGCAGGAAGCCAGCATTAAAAAACTTTGAACCGATTGGAAACCATCAGATTGCATTTATATTTTCTTAACCGAAAAGGCGAGGGAAATAAATTGGAAACATCCAGCCCAAAAAAATACATGCAACAAGAAAATACCATCTCATGACCTGCTAAATAAAAATGAAAACTAAATTTCCAGGCAAACTGGTCATCTTTTATCCATATTGATCAATTATTGATCACCTTTTTAACTTCTTGCAAGAATTAACCCCCACGTTTGCAGCGCCTTAACAGTTTGGGTATGTGTATTGCCTGTTATAATCAAGGAATTTGAAAAAACTTTTGACAATGCAATTAGTCTGCACTTTCGATGCAGTAATTTGTAAACTGTAATTGTAATAGGAGAAACAGAAGCTGTCGTGAGGCAGAATAAACAAATTATTAATTAAAACTTTAAAATCATGAAAAACGAAGAAGACATTGAAAGAGAAATTGATGCTGAATTCAGTTCTGATGATTATGAGCAGGACGAAAGCATCAGAGAAGAACCTTCCAATTCCGGGAATGGTGAAATCCAACATGTTGATGTAGAATTGAACCTGATGAATTCCGGCATGAAAAACCTTACTAAAATTGATGAAGGTTTCCAGAATGATCTCGACAGGGAGTGGGACATATTTGATAAAATTACCGATTACAGGAACTATCGTAATGTGAAAAGGTTCAAAGGTGATTTGATCAAATTATCAGGTGAGTATCGTATCAAATACATGGATAACATTCTTAATGGCAGGCTTGAGGCGGTTCAGGAAAGGCTTGATGCGGGTTTAACAATGGTTAAATCACACTACCGTGAGAAAGTTGCTAGTCATTTATTGGCTAAAATGGAAGAGTTAAGTCTTAAAGTTCATCAACATATGAGGAATTTCTTTAATGAACAAATAAGACGCTATCGTTTCGCTGAAACACTTAAAGGTACTCCCAGCTATGAAAATTATTATAACTCCCTAACAGAATTTGAAATTCGATATTTGAATTTCAATAACAAGCTTTTGATCAATTTCGAGAACAGTATCGAAAACATTGTAAAAAAATACAAAAGCTAAATTAAAGCAGATTGCACCTTGGCTTGATACGATTCAAGCCGGGTGCTTTATCATGAACCAAAAACAACATCATGAAAAACTCAAAAATCAGTTTTTTACGCAGGTTTTTATTGTGGGCTTCGGGCCACGATAAAGAAACCATCAGTCATTGTAACAGCAGCGAAATAAACAGGGGTGCCATCATGGGTACCATGGTGATTATACCAGCTTTTATCGGTTTATTCAGTTTTGGTTATGTTTTTTATCTGCTTACTGCAAACCTTTATCTGTCTGTGGTTGCAGGTGTTCTCTGGTCTATTGTAATCCTGATTATCGACAGGGCTTTGGTGGGATACAGCAGATCTGTTCTGAATTTCGGGGCGCTTTTCCGCCTTGTCATGGCTCTCATTATTGGATTTGTTGTTAGTGAACCTGTTTTACTGGCATTTTTTTCCGATGCCATCGAACGGGATGAATATGCCCTTGTCAGGGAAAAGATTAATCGACAGAACAGTGCTTACGACAAGGAAATTGCGAATTTGAACAAAGAATTGGCAGGATTAAGAGAAGAAGTAAATGTGGCCCAGGAGAAATACCAGGATGAAATGCAGGGAATAAGCAATACGCAAGCAGTGGGGTTAGGGCCAATATACAGGAAGCTGGAAGCAGATTACAAGGAAAAAGCAAAGTACTTAGATTCGAGGGAAGAGGAGATAAATGCAGAAATAAAACGCATAAAGGAAGAAAAGGCAGAAGCAGCATTAAGCTTGCAACAAAATCATGACAACACAAACGGACTGCTCAACAGGATCATCGCACTTGACAAACTCAGCAGGGAAAACGAAGGTGTTTTCTGGGTGGTATGGGGCACCCGCTTGTTTTTTATACTGATCGAGCTCATACCCATTTTTATCAAGATAACATCCACGGGTTACCGGGGGATGTACAACAAAATAATTGATTACCGTGATGAGGAACTGGATGATGTGATGAAGATCACTTCCGAACAACGTGTGGCATTGTTGCAGAAACAACACGATTATCTCTTTAAGGTAAAAATGATGGAGTATGATATGTCTGTATTCAAAGCAGGGATCAGGCATGAGATTGATAAGGCCATATTTGCAATGGAGGAACTCACCAAATTGTCTGCTGCAAAAAACCGCTATGCCCAAAAAATCCATGAAAAAGTTAAACCTGAGAATTTAAAGGATCAGGCCCTCTTGAGATTGGATGAGATTTACGCGTCATTATTTGAAATTTTCGATTTGAAAAGCAGGAAGCAAACAGGATTTTCTGCTGAAATGAACAATTAAAAATTAAAACCATGAAAAATTTAATCATCTTATTGTTAATAATCGGAGCCATTTGGCTGATATTCCGCAATTGCTCCGGTGAAAAGGAAAAGAATACCAACATCAACGGAGTGGTGGAAATTGAAAGCCTGATATCGAATGCCTGGGAATACGATGGAGAAATCGTAAAGATCACAGGTTATGTTTCCGGTAGCTCAAACCTTGGTTTTGTTAAATTTTACCGGATTGAGGACCAAAGTGGGGAATCCATTTGGGTAAACACCGAACATGCTGTCCCCAACGACGGCCTTCTTATCAAGGTTACGGGTAGATTCAAACAATTGTATAAAGTAGGAGAAATGGAAATGCCCGTGATCATCGAAACAGAAAAAGCAAGATTAATTAACAGCCATTAAGCGCTAAAAAACATCATGAATTATGTTAATCAATTTA
>CAZTAW010000334.1:0-3323 GCA_964611705.1 uncultured Bacteroidales bacterium | reverse complement strand
TTTTATAGTCATCATATCTAGCGTTGATATTGAATGCTGTAATCGTCACAAGTTGCTCCCTTTGGTCATCGGTTAATTCTAAATCAGCTTTCTCGGCTAATCTCAACAGATTATGTATAAAAGGAGGATAATCTGATTGTATCTTAACATAATATGCTTTCAGTAATTTTTCAAACATCAAATGACCGATGAAAAGCGACCAACTGTATCTCTTTGACTCAAACATTGCGGTCATGGTCTCAAAATCATCATCTGAACCATCAATCCAATATTTAATCAATTTATCCTTATTTAAATTATTACTTTCCATAAATTCAAAGGTACTAAAAATATCAGATATTCATGTTTAAATTTTACAGTGATGCTCTTTTGCCATTAAGCACAACGGTTGACAATATGAAACGGTTGGGTTTGCGGGCATCGTACTTGTCCACCGACAAGAATGCTGAAGCGGGAACCAAACGCTCGCAAACCACTGAACCCCAACTGTTTTATATTGTGTGTTGTGCGTTCGTGCTTTATTTCTTTTCAAAATATTCATTTAAATAATAATCCTGCTATAAATACTAAAGGTAAAAGTAAAATCATTAAAATAACTATCATAATTTCATTAAAAATAAATGAATTTTCAATTCTTTTACCTTTAAAACGAATCAAAAATGCCTCTAAAGTATTTCCACATAAATTACAAAAACTCATAAATCTTGCAAATGTCAGAATATCTTGCGATTTCTCAATGCCATAATAACTATTTAAATGGTTGAGATATTCCACTTCAACTATTCCTTTGCTTTCGACAAAGTTTTGAGCAAAACATAATGCAAGTTGTTGGTTTTCGGGTACATTATTAAAATTTGCATCCAAAATTTCTTTGATTTCGTTACTTGAAATTCCTGTAGATAAGGCTGCATGGGTATGTCCAAAACTGCAGAACCTGCATTGATTTACTTGTGTAACAGCCAACATAATACGCTCCCTAAAACTACTGTCAATTAATTTTCTTCTAAATGCAATTTTCAAGTCTCCAAAGTTTTTAAAGAGCGAAAAACACTCATTGAAAAACGTGTTTACGTTTAAAACCCTTTTTCTAAAAGTTTTCATGACTTCCTACTTCTTTTAAGTTCTTTATTGAATTTTCTTAAAGTACTGAAAATATAGAATATAGGTTGTACCTGGTAGTTTACTTTATGAAAACTTCCAATCATATAAATGTCCATGCCCGGGTTGTAATACATAAATGCGCCAATTGAACCCGAATTGCCCAAAATATGGTATTTGTCAGACATGAACATAAATCGGAAATTCATTATACCATAACCATAGTAAAAACTTGGTCCCATTTTAGCGTAATCCTGCATTTTTTCAAAAGTTTCCTTTTTAATGATTTTATTTTCAACAATTGCTTTATGAAATTTCAGCATATCTTCGGTAGTTGACACAATCCCGCCGCTGGCACAACTCATGCTGATACTTTTGGCCTTTGAAAGGTTAATACCGTTATGGTACAAATCAACCATTGGAAAATTGCTCTTAACTTTGGGTTCGGAATAAAAAATCTGATAGGTGTGTTGCATTTCCAAGGGTTCGAATATATATTCGTGTAAACATTGCGAAAAATTTTTATCTGTGACTTTCTCAATTATCAAACCCAGAAGCTCATAATTCGTGTCGCTGTAATGAAAACCACTACCGGGTTTAAATTTGGGTTTAACTTGCTGTTTTGTCCAATTGATAGTTTCAATCGGTGTCCAAAAATGTTCAGGGTCTGAAATCATTTGGTTGAGTAAACAAATGCCCTCTTTGTTTTTGTCCAAATAATGGTCTGCCAAACCCGATGTATGATTTAACAAATGCCTGATTTTTATTTCTTTGGAATAATCCACCCCTTTGTAAATATGAAGCCCTGCTAATATAGAATCGTCAAGAAATTCTGAAATATTTTCATCGAAGTCAATCAATCCTTTTTCATACAGTATGCTTACCATAACGGAAGTTACCGTTTTCCCGATGCTTGCGAAGTGAAAAGGCTGGTCGGGACTTATTGTTTTTGTAGAATCGGGATGTGCAGCAGTTTTCCAATGTACACCCAACGATGGCGAATGAATCAACAATATACCCGTATTGTTCGGTTTATTGCCACATACACGTTTTTCAAAATCTGTGATGGTTTTACTCTTAAATTTTTCGCTTACTGTTTGCGATTTGACTTGTGTTACCATAATTACCAAAATAATTATTGACATGATTGATTTTGTTTTCATAATCTTTTTTCGACAAAATTAATCTGCCAAATATGGCTGTACAATCGGGCATTGGTATGATTTTAATCACTCAGGTTGAAATCATACTAAAGTATGATGAATGTTAAAACGTTGATATTTAATGTATCTAAGAAATATTATTTATCAGGTTCGATAATTCCAACCTGTTTCTGACTTTTGCTTTAGAATAAATATTTGACACATGTGTCTTAACTGTTGGCAGTGAGATGAAAAGTTCTGTTGCAATCTCCTTATAAGTTTTTCCTGTAACCAAAAGTTGCAGAACTTCTTGTTCCCTTTGGGTAATTCCATATTTTTCTAATTGATTTTCATCGCTTGAAATAGTCTTCTCGGTTTGAACAAGTTTTTTAATATCACCTGGTATTTTACTCACTGACAAAATAATGCAAATAATTGCCAATATGATTCCCCCGTTTTGCTGCAATAGTTTTAATGTGAATTTTTCATAATTAACAACAAATAATACAAAAGAAACTATCATAATTAGCAACACTATAAATGCTAATAATCGTTCCGATTTCTCCCTGAACTGAATAAGTGTCCCAGGTTTTGTAAACAAGAGATAGAACATTGAATAAATAACCGATAAAAAGAGATACCCAGAAACAAACCAAATTGTTAAAACAGACTGATTCAAAGAATGCAGCAGTATAACCAATGCAATGATAATTGTGCCAATGGTGATAACAACTCCATTCCTTGTTTTGCGAAACATATCCACTCTTTCTTTATGGATATTTATAGGAATAGAAATAGCAAATAGCACGGTAAGAACATTTATGGTTAAATCCTGAATATCAAAAAGTAATGAATTCTCAGTTTTCACAAAACCTTGAATTGTGGAAGCAATTATCAATAGCAAAAAAACTATTGTAAAAAAGATAGTTTCTTTATATTCTAAATCTTTCAAATAACAAATAACTTGCACTATCAAAGTTACAATCCCTAAAGAATAGGCCACTATCAGAAATATGATTTTTAAAATTTCCATCGTATTCTATGGGTTGTCGGTTTTAGCATGACGCACAACGGTTTGATGGT
>CAZTAW010000333.1:0-3329 GCA_964611705.1 uncultured Bacteroidales bacterium | reverse complement strand
TTATATCCGCAAGTCATCGGATGACTATTTGATTAGCAGTATAAAACGATAATTACTTTGATGCATTCTGCAAACAAGTCATCCGATGACTATCATTTTTAGCCTACGATCATCATTTCATATAAATCTATCTTAAATTTTTCTTTTCAATTCACTATCTTTGCACCGCTTAAATAATTACAAGAGGAGAAATGTCGAATAATCTATTTATAGCTGCGGCAGAGCCAAACACAGGAAAATCTCTGATAGTTCTGGGAATCATGAACTTACTGGCAAGCCAGGTTGGCCGTGTGGGTTTTTTCAGACCCATCATCCAAAGCAGTGATAAAACAGACCCTGTGATAAAGCTGATTTCCGAACGATATGATTTGCCTTACGAATACAATGCCATGTACGGACTAAAAAGTGATGAGGCCTTGATAAAAATTCAGCGGGGCGACAGCGACAGTGTTATTACAGAGATCATTAACAAATATAAAAAGCTGGAAAAAAGATGCGATTTTATTCTATGCGAAGGCACTGATTTTTCAGGATCCCTCTCCCCTTTTGAGTTTGATTTCAATGCCCGGATTGCCAACCACCTTGGTACGCCCTTATTATCTGTGATCAGTGGCTATATGAAACCGGTAAGCAGAATTTCAGACACGGCACATGTTGTAAAAAGCATATTAAAAAGGGAAAAAACACCTTCACTTGGCCTGGTCGTAAACAGGGCCGGGGAAGAAGCAGTTGAAAAAATACAGACCCGGCTTGATAAGATCAACAGCAACGGGGAACTTCATTTTGTTATTCCTGAAAAGGAAATATTGCAAAAACCAACCATGCTGCAGATCAAAGAAGGTTTGAATGCAAGACTCGTTTTTGGAGATGACGAAGCCCTGAACAATCACGTGTACGATTACAAGATCGCAGCCATGAGCCTGGAACGCATCCTGGCACATACTTCCGATCGCTCCCTTGTTATCATTCCCGGCGACCGCACGGATGTGCTGATCACCATGATATCAACACTGATCTCAGACAATTATCCACATATTGGCGGCATTTTACTAACCGGTGGTGTCACACCCGATCCTTATTTCATGAAACTTATTGACGGTCTGAAAAAGATCAATATTGCCATGCTCAGCGTTTTCACGGATACCTACACCACAGCGATGCGTCTGAACAAAATACCTTCCCTGCTTACCCCCGAAAATGAAAGACGGCTGGCGATTGCCATTGGCCACTTCGAGCAATATACTGACGGAGAAAAACTTGCAGAAAGAATCTCTATCACCCGCTCAAATATTGTTACTCCCATTATGTTTGAATTTGAGCTTTTTGAAAGAGCCAGGGCACATCCCAAGCATATCATCCTGCCAGAGGCCAAAGATGAACGTATTTTAGAGGCTGTTGACATCCTCATCAGAAGAAATGTAGTTGATATTACCTTACTCGGCAACCAGGAAGAGGTAAAGCAAAAAACGGGTGCTCTGCAGATCAATCCTGATAAAGTCAACATTATTGATCCAGTCACTTCTCCCCTGCGTAAGAAATTTGCAGAAAAATATTACGAACTGAGAAAGCACAAGGGAATGACAGAAGATTCGGCTTACGATACCATGGGAGACCTGAGCTATTTCGCAACCATGATGGTACACCTGGGTTATGCAGACGGAATGGTTTCAGGGGCAGCACATACTACACAGCATACGATCAGGCCGGCTTTTGAGTTTATTAAAACAAAACCGGCTGTCTCCATTGTTTCAAGTTCCTTTTTTATGTGTTTCGAAGACCGGGTGCTGGTTTATGGCGATTGCGCAGTTAATCCAAATCCTAATTCAGAGCAGTTGGCAGATATAGCAATCAGCTCGGCTGAAACGGCCAGATCATTTGGCATTGAGCCCCGAATTGCCATGCTTTCGTATTCTACCGGAGAATCAGGTAAGGGCGAGGATGTGGAAAAAGTACGTAAGGCTACTGCAATCGCCCGCGAGCGTCAACCCGACCTGAGTATCGAAGGGCCCATTCAATACGACGCTGCAATAGATGTTTCCGTGGCCAGGAAAAAAATGCCCGGAAGCACAGTCGCCGGAAAAGCAACGGTATTCATCTTTCCCGATCTGAATACCGGAAATAATACTTACAAAGCGGTTCAACGGGCTGCTAATGTTGTGGCAGTGGGTCCTGTTTTGCAGGGGCTGAACAAACCCGTTAATGATCTGAGCCGGGGTTGCCTGGTTAAAGATATCGTGAATACGGTTGCCATTACTGCCATACAGGCGCAAACAATCGGGCAGAAAGAAGAAAAAGCTAAGTTAGCTGAAGTATAGATATATTCCGGTAATACTGTTTCATTGATTTCAGTATGAAATTGAATAGAAATTTGCAGAAATTAATAGAAATTAGAATATTTAAGACATATACTAAAATTGGAAGCGTGGGGAAATGGAAATTTATAAGTTTGGCGGGCTTGCATTACAAAATGCTGATTCGATAAAAAAGGTAGCGGATTTTATCAGGAATTATCAAGGGGAAAAGCTGATCATTGTTGTTTCAGCCATCGGAAAAAACACACGCCTTTTATGCCGATATGCTCATGAATATTTCAATCAACATGATGAGAAAGAATGCCTTTACCAAACATTTTCCGCTAATCACCTCAAATTGATTAAAGACCTGGAATTGAATGACAAGCAGAATCCCATTCAAAAAGCCATTCAACTGATAAAAACATTAAAACAACCGCAAATTCCTGAAAAAGATGAATTTGCCCGTTTTTTTGATTCCGTAATTTGCATGGGCGAATTGATATCGAGTTTAATCCTGAATGCTTTCCTGGAAAGATCAGGAATATCCAATGCATGGATTGATATCCGGGATGCGCTCGTTACGAACAACAAACACAATGCAGCCGGGGTAATTCATGAAAGAAGCAGTTCAGGTGTAAAGAAAATATTTTCAACCGATAGCAGAATCATTATTACACAAGGTTTTATCGGGCGATCGGAAAATGGATTTTCCACTACTTTGGGTTTTGAAGGTTCGGATTATACGGCAGCTCTTCTGGCCAATTACCTGGATGCGAAAAAAGTAATTATCTGGAAAGATGTACCCGGAATAATGAGCGCAGATCCGAAACTCGATCCAAAAGTCATTAAATTAGAAGAGCTTAATTATGAGGAGGTTGCAGAGTACACGTATGCCGGGGCAAAAGTTTTACATCCCAAAACGATCAAGCCCCTGAACGAAAAGAAAATCCCGCTTGAAGTCAGGAGTTTTCATAATCCGGAAAAGAGAGGCAGTGTGATTCATGATACTGAAAAAGCCGCTGTCAATACAGTAAT
>CAZTAW010000332.1:0-3336 GCA_964611705.1 uncultured Bacteroidales bacterium | reverse complement strand
CGCAACAGCATATGTAGTTCCCGAGCCTCCAAAGGGATCAACAACCAAATCTCCGGGGCGTGAAGATGAAAGTATAATTTTTCTAAGCAGTTCAACGGGCTTTTGCGTTTCATGCGGATATTTTTCCCAGGAAGCGTTTGAAATGGTAGGAATTTCAAAAACATCTTTCGGCTTTGCCCCCAGCGGATTGGGTTCCCAGATATAATCCTTTTTGTTTTTTGAATTGGCGTATTGGGAACTTTCAGCCTGGGATCGTCTGGGATATTTTAATGTATGGGCATTGTAAGGAATACGAACGGCATCAATATCAAAATGGAATTCTTTGCTTTTTCTGAAATGCAGTATGCTTTCATGAGAACGTCCCCAGTCGCTACCCAGGTTGGCCTTGTTCCTGTAATACCATACCAGCCATTTGCAACCCTTAAAAAGTGGTGCGGCCGACCATTTCAGGTCTGCAAGGATCTCTGAGAATCCACAAATAAATAACGAGCCCGATGGTTTAAGTACGCGATGCGCCTGTCTTATCCAACGCATGCTCCATTCAACATATTCCTTTTGATTGCTGAAGGTATCCCATTGAGCCTTTTTAATGTTATACGGAGGATCGGCGAATATTAGGTCAATTGATGATTCATCAAATAATTTAAAAAAATCCAGAACATCCGAATTGTAAAGTTTTCCTTGATTGTTTTGAAAATATGGGCTTGTTTCTTCTTCTTCCTTTTTTATATATTCAATTTCAAGTTGTAAGTCTTCAACCAAGGATAAAACTTTACTTTCAGGATAAACCCTGTAATTATTTATCGGATGCCTGATACTGCTAAACTTACCGGTTTTATCCCATCGTCTTAATGTTTCAGGATTAACATCAAGCATTTTTGCAGCTTCACTAATTGTAAGAAATTTTTCCATTTAAAGATGTTATACAAGCTTATACATGTATACACAAATATACAAAATCTTTATTTATTTTGAAAAGAATAAAAAAAATTTAAATTATTTTAACAACAACCAAATCTAAACTCGGTTTTTATAGGCCCCGCATCCACTCTTCTCTCAACCCGGCCTGATTTGGATCGTTCAGGGCATGGTCAATTCTCTCAAGCAGTTCTTTTTTATCACGGTTGAGGTTGCCTTTTAAAACCAGGTAATTGGATGCATGATCGCTTCGAAAGACCGTATTGTCAAGTTCAAGCGTTTGGATAAATATTCTCATTTCTTTGATCATGCCAATGATATCAAGCGCTTCAAAATTTCCGTCAAATCGTTTTTTGAAGTGATCTTTACCGTAGGGATAGCTTAAAACAAGTGTTGAAAGAAATTCCGGCTTGATTTCATTGCATAATAATGCGGAGTTCTTTGCATGTTGTTCTGATAACTTCTTGCCTCCCAAACCATTCAAGATCATTACAGATAGCTTAATGCCTGCTTCTTTGGCTTTCAGTAAGACTTGTTTCTGGCTTTCATAGGTTTCACCTTTATTTACGCGTTTTAAAACTTCATTATCACCAGATTCGATACCCACATACAGCAATTGAAGCCCATTTTCACACAGGGTTTTCAATTCTTCAATGCTTTTGTTTTTCAGGTCTTTTGCGATGGCATAGGCTGATATTCTTGTAATTTTAGAAAAAGTATCGTTGATCTTTTTTAGAATATTCAGAACTTTTTCCGTTGAAAGAACCATTGCATTGCCATCTGCCAGGAAAACTTTTCTGATTTTATCATTGTATGCTTGCATGACTTCAATATCTTTCATCACCTCTTTAAAAGGCCTGATGCTAAATTTTTTGGAAGTATACATTTCACAGAATGCACATTTGTTCCATGAACACCCCAGAGTTACCTGCAGTATAAAAGAATAAGCTTCGCTTGGCGGACGAAATATAGGTTCGTTGTATTGAATGGGAGAATAGAACATGCTGCAAAAGTAATGAAAGCAACCGAACAGAAAAGTTTATAAAAGTCACGTAAAGGTACTTCCGGTTAAACCATTACAATCCTGGTTCCTCCGTCATCAACACCGAGCAGGGTTGTTTTGGTAATGATACAATCCTTACCGCTGTTTTCAACAAAGTTGATAGCGGCTTTAATCTTGGGCGCCATGCTACCTTCGCTGAACTGTCCTTCTTCGAGATATTTTCTAGCATCAGCAATGTTCATGCGGTCAATGGATTTTTCCTGTGGGGTATTAAAATTCAGGCAAACTTTTGGCACATCCGTAAGAATAAAGAATTTGTCTGCATTGATCTTCAAAGCGAGCAATGAAGAAGCAAGGTCTTTATCTATCACTGCATCAATGCCCTGGAGCTTGTTTTCCTCAATATAAAATGCAGGGATACCACCACCGCCAACCGCGATAACAATATGTCCTTCACGTGCTATTTTTTCAATTGATTTTGTGTTGGAAATCACAAGGGGTTTGGGAGATGCAACCACTTTACGGTAACCTCTGCCTTTCGGGTCTTTTGCAAATACAGCTTTTGTTTGCTCTTCAAAGCGTTCTGCTTCTTCTTTTGTATAATAAGGGCCGATTGGTTTGGCAGGATTTGAAAAAGCAGGATCATCCTTATTCACAAGCACCTGCGTAATAATGGAAATGATATCCCTGTCCATATCATGGCTTTCAGTACATTTCTCAGTTGTTGCTCAATAATATATCCGATAAAACCCTGTGAATAAGCCACGCAAATATCAAGGGGCATTTCGGGAACATTAAAGAGCTTGTTTCCGGCTGCATTGGACAGCATGATATTTCCCACCTGGGGGCCATTGCCATGCGTGATTACCATGTTGTAATCACGTTTCAATAGAACAGTAAGGCGTTCTGCTGTGGTGTAAGCATTATCTTCCTGTTCGTCAATTGTACCTTTTTGACCGGCTTCCAGCAGGGCATTCCCGCCAAGCGCTACAACGGCTAATTTTTCCATTACTTAAGAAATTTAAAGGGATGCAAAGCTATACAATCTATTTTAATTTTCAATGAAAAGAATATTAAACGTTTATATACTTTTTTGAATTACCGGTTCGGGAGAAGTATGAAAATATTTAAAATATGATCCAATCCGCATAACTGATTCTGACGGCACTATGTTTTTTTGATAAGATTCATTATATCTTGCGCTGAATTATTTTTGATTTTTGTAAATTCGTTTTATTAAAACAAAATTATGATCTTACCTCAGCTTAATTTCAGGCGAATGACCGGATTGTTGGGAGGCCCCCTGGTATTTCTTATATTTGTTTTGTTTTTTGATCTTCAGCCCGGTAAACCACAAATTACTTATACTTTAGCGGCTGCCCTGTGGATGGCTGTCTGGTGGATTTCGGAAGTTA
>CAZTAW010000331.1:0-3365 GCA_964611705.1 uncultured Bacteroidales bacterium | reverse complement strand
AAAAAGAATATCTGAAAAGCGTACTTCTCAATTTGATTTTGAGAAAAAAATGATTGAAAAAGATTTTCAGGCTGATTTAAAACTTAAAGATCAACAGATTAAAACCCTGCAGGATAAAATCAAAGAAATGTATGATAGCCTGAAATCTATGCAAAACAAGGTAGAATCTGCTGATATCAACGTAAAAGATATTGTTCTTAAGGCCATCGAAAGCAGTTCTTCTCGAAAAGAAGAAAAAAGAAGAGAAGAAAGGAGAGAACAGGAGGATTAGATAAGTACGGAAGCTTATAGGAATGATTGGATGCATGACTGCACTCCCGGATCATCCAATCAACCAACCATGCAACCAGTCAAATATTAATGCGAAATGTTTATAATTGTTAAATGTCTCTTGATCAGTTAGTCGTCCTTCTCATCATCCTATTCATCATCCTCTCCCTTTATTTCAATTGGGTGGGACCCGGGTTTACTTTCACAATCGGGGTGATCGTACTGGGAGTGTTTGGGGTGCTGACGCCACAGGAAATACTGCGGGGATTTTCCAATGAGCAGATCGCTGTTATAGTAATGCTGCTCATCATAGGGGATACCATACGGCGATCGGCCATGCTCGACATCGTCTTTGGGAAATATTTCAAAGATCATCTGTCCCACAGGTCCTACATGTTCCGGATGACCACTCTGGTGGCTGGATTTTCGGCTTTCCTCAACAATACCCCCCTTGTGGCTATTCTCATGCCCAATGTTCATGCCTGGGGAAAAAAGAACAAAATATCACCTTCAAAACTTTTAATTCCCTTGTCATTCGCTGCTATTTTAGGCGGTTGTTTAACATTGATCGGTACCTCAACAAACCTGGTTGTAAATGGTTTGGTGGAAGAACAGCAAATATTTCCAAATTTCCGTTCCCTGAAAATATTTGATTTTATCTGGGTGGGATTGCCTATGGCCATCATCGGGATTATCTATTTGATCCTATTCAGCAAAAAGCTGCTGCCCGACAAAAAGGATGTACTGGAAGACTTCAGCAAAAAACAAAGGGAATACATGGTAGAAGTACGTGTAAAATCCGATTCCAAATTACATGGCAAAAGCATTGAAGAAGCCGGACTGCGGAATCTTCCCGGATTATTTCTGGTAGAGATCGCTCGCAACCATATCACCCTGGCTGCCGTTTCACCCGGCACCAAATTAATGGAAGAAGACGTACTTTATTTTGCCGGTGAAACCGAAACCATTGCAGAGCTGGTTAATGAAAAGAACGGTTTGCAGCTTTCACAAATGGGTATGTACTCCAAAAAACACCATACGGAATTGCTCGAAGTTGTAATCTCCTATAATTCATCATTGATTGGCAAACTGGTAAAAGATTCTAATTTCCGGGCTAAATTTGATGCCGCGATCATCGCCATTCACCGCAACGGTGAAAAGATATCCGGGAAAATAGGAAATGTTAAGCTTATGGCTGGCGACGTGCTGCTGCTTGTGGCCGGCGATGACTTTAAAAATCATTATAAAGAAACCAATGAATTTTACCTGATCAGTAAGATCAAGGATATACAAAAACCCAATGTATTCAATAATTATTTTTTGATAGGAGGAACCATTGCAGCCATTATTCTTTCATCGCTTAAGCTGGTAAGCCTGTTTCTCGCACTTACCATTTTGCTTTCACTGATCATGATATTAAAGATCAATTCTCCGAAAAACATTGCCAAAAGCATTGATTTCAACCTGATCATCGTCATTGCCCTGGCCCTTTCGCTGGGCACGGCCATGATCAAAACAGGGTTGGCCGGGCAAATGGCGCACTTCACCTTCGGGATATTGAAGCCCTTCGGCATTGTGGGGATCATGGCAGGCATCTATGCAATCACCAGCCTGCTGGGTGCGCTCATCACCAACAAAGCGGCCGTGGCCCTTATTTTGCCCGTAGCCCTCACACTGGCCCTGGAGATGAATCTCGATCCCAGACCCTTTGCCCTGCTGGTTGCCTTTGCAGGCGCCGCCAGCTTCCTTACGCCCATCGGCTACCAGACCAACCTCATGGTATACGGTCCCGGCGGCTACAACTTCCGCGACTTCCTCAGGATCGGCACCCCCCTCACCATCCTCTACCTCATCGGTACGGTGTTGATTTTGATCTGGCAGTTTGGACTGGTTCGTAGTTGGTAGGAGGATTACAACCTGAAAACCAGTCTTATGAAAAATGATTGGTGGTTATTTGCTTCGCGTAATTGGTGGTCATTTTGCTTCGCGTAATTGGTGGTTATTTGCTTCACGTAATTGGTAGTTATTTTATTTATAATGCTCCTCACAACCAATTACAACTAATTACCATGAATTACCATGAATTACCATGAATTACAACTAATTACCGTGTAATACCATGAATTATAGGTCAACCGAAAAACCAAAAAGATAATGAAACTCGAAGATTTCAAGGTGTATAATCTGGCCATGGAACTAGGGGAAGTGATTTATGAGATCGTAATAGAATGGGATTATTTTCATAAGGATACCATGGGAAAACAATTGATTCGGTCAGCCGACTCAATAGCTTCAAATTTGAGTGAAGGGATCGGAAGATATCATTACAAGGAAAGAAAAAATTTTGGTTATTACTCGCGTGGCTCATTGTTTGAAACCAAGACATGGCTGACGAAAGCAAACAAACGTGGAAAAATAACCAATGACATTTATCTTAGACTAATTGGCGATATAGATACCATTGGAATAAAACTGAATAACTACATCAACTCGATTGGTAAATAATTTGCCACGTGTCTATGATGGAACTTTGCACCCTGAATTAATTGCAATGCACCAATTACAACCAATTACAACCAATTACAATCAATTACAATCAATTACAATTAACTACCATCAATTACTACTCATTGAATCAAATTCCGGCAAAATAAGGCACAACCTAAATAAATAAACAAACCGACAGCAAGACGAGATATGAAACCAAACAACATCCATCCGGTCTTTCACCAGATCCTCACGCGGGCTGATAAGGAAAAGTTCCTGAACCAGCGTTCCTGTGTGATCTGGATGACAGGACTCTCGGGCAGCGGTAAGACAACCATTGCCCGCAACATCGAACTGGAACTCAATCGCCGCGGCCATCTCACCCAGGTGCTCGACGGGGACAATATCCGTACCGGCATCAACAACAACCTTGGTTTTACGGAAGAAGACCGCATCGAGAACATCCGACGCATAGCAGAGGTGAGCAAGCTGTTTGTACATTGCGGCATCATCTGCATCAACAGCTTCATCAGCCCCACGCGGGAGATCCGCGACATGGCCCGCGGCATCATCGGCAAAGAGGATTTTATCGAGGTATATATAAATGC
>CAZTAW010000330.1:0-3366 GCA_964611705.1 uncultured Bacteroidales bacterium | reverse complement strand
TTTCTGGCCCGCATACACCAATCGGGTGATGGTGTTATGGGAAGAGAATTAAGCGATTTTTTTAGCGGTTTGTGTATGTTGAGCCTCCTTACGGCTTTTGTGGGGGGTGCGCTTGGATTTCTTTTTATCCCGGTAAGGTTTGAGTGGGGGCTTTTCGTTTTTTTGGAACTGATTTTGTTGGGTGTTCTGTCCGGAATAGCGGCAAATACTGACGAATGGGGCGACTGGGTCATAAAAATACTTTTCGGCGGCAAAAAGGAAAGAAAACCGGTGGTAGCGACGTGAAATACGGCCTGAACAAAAGCAAGATGAAATCGACCATGGAACTGATTTCCTGGGCGTGCTTCTTTCCCCTGTTCCCAGTCATAATAGCCCTTGCGTGGAACGGGATGACATTGGAAATAATAATAATTTCGGTCATAGTAATGGTAGTTTACGTAGTGAGCCTTGTCCAGAACATAGAAAAAAGGGATTTCTGATGAAACTTGAACATGGAAGAACTGCCACAAGGTTTATATGGAGCACCACGGTTGCCATGATGATTGTAGCCTCCCTGATGCTCGGTGCGACATATCTTTCATGGATGCCCGCATTCACGATTGAAAAAGTCCCGTGTGACGGTGTAGAAAGGTGGTATACTGGGAACGGCTTCAGAAAAGATGTGCTTTCAATGAAAGATGACATAGGTTATGAGCCGAATCCGACGACTCTTGCCCCGTATGAACTTGTGAAAGGCACAGCGGGGGACTGCAAGACCATTTCGCACTCCATAATGTGCCTTTCAAGGCTTTACAACACCACCTGCGTCTATTATTCTTACATGGAATACGACCCGACAATGAACGGAACGGCAATCATAGACAACCAGGTCGGTCACCTGGGCATAAAATGCAGGGAGGACTGGGGCGGATGGTCAGAATACAACTGACTGAAAACCCCTACCGGGCAGTAGAAATCTTAATCCTGAAAACCGCCTATCAGCGGAGGGTCGTGTGGTCCAATATAATCAAAAGACAGACAAACGAGGGGATGACCAAGACGGTCCGGCGGATGCTGAGCCTATCCAAATACGGCCTTCTTGAGCGGATAGGGAGGCTGGCGGCCGAGACCCGGAACAGGGAAATCATAGACAGCATTCCGAAAAACACCAAGTATTTTTATTACCTGACGGAGGAAGGGCTTAAAATACGAAAAAAGTATGGGTGAACGATACACTACGACATATACTTTACAACATATAAAAGTTTATATATACACTTAAAACATATATGTTTAGAGGTGATATATGATGTTCGATAAAAAACACGAAAAAAGGATGGTCGTCGACGAAGACGGCAAAAAATACCAAATAACCGGGTTCAGGAGGGGGTTGTTTTGAAAATACGGATAAGCGGCAGCCAGAATCTCGCCGACCTGCAAAACTTCCTTGAAGTGACCGGGCTGGATTTCAAGGTGGACAACGGCAAGGGTTATATCGAGGTGTGATTGTATGTGGTGTCGAGAATGAAAGTAAAGATATGTCCGTTCCTTGGCTATGAATGCAAACTCGAAAAATGTATGTTATGGTCCGAAAAGCACCGGAGATGCACTCTCGGGAGGTGGGACTGATGCTGTCCGCTGGAAAGATTGAAATCATGGCTATCGTGTACGAGAAAAACAAGCTAAAAGAGCCCGTTACAGGCGTTGAAATATCCAAAATAAGGAACGTCCTTACCACAAGCACATACGACCTGATTTACAAGCTCGAGGGGATGGGGTTAATCGAAAAGAAGCTTGTCGGCCGGACAAAATACCTTTCGGTACCCGACAACGCCACGAAAAGAAAGGTCGCCGAGGCGTGCTGGATAATTACCAAGTTCAACAACAACGGAAAGGAGCTCACATTGCAGAAAGCGCCTTAACATGCCCAACCTCCTTTATAAAAAATCGCGTATGTTCGTCACATCATACGCATAAAGGAAATATAGAACCGATGGCATATCGGTCCCCATTGTTGCGGCGCCTGTAAAACTACACGACGGTTATAATATACTAAAGTATATAAATGTTTAAAAATAGCCGAAAGTAATTTAAGTTTACCTCTTTTTGGAGGTGGAGAATGAGAATGAGATACAAAATATCCATATTAACACTGCAAAACAACACTCTGACTTTTACGGTTTCTTCCTACGATGTAGTTGACGGCTTCGTCATGTTCACGGACGAGGTTACCAGAGAAAAGAAAAGGTTCCACGGCTCCAGGTGCGAAATAAAGGAGGTGGGGGAGTGAAATCACTAAGTGAAGATACAAACAGAATAATAGAAAAGGTATTTAATTCAAATAAAAAAATATCAGAAAAAATATCATTATCACCCGAAGAAATAAAGAAACTTGAATTTTTGAAATTTATGGAAGAACATAATGGTATACCAATAGAAAACTTTGAAAAAATATTAAACGTTAAGAATCTGGGGGAATATGCAAAATTCCTATCATTCCATAAAAATATGATATTTTTAAATAAAAATGGAAAAGAAGAAATAAAAAAAATTGAAGGAAAATATGATAACACATTAGATAAAATAAAAAACGAAGTGGAAAGAGTTGAATTTTACCCTGCAAAAACAAATGATGAATCAGGATTCTTTAGAATTGAAATAAAAGACAAAAAAATAGAAATAAATATAGAGGATATGGTATCCCCAACGAAATTCTGTTCTATGTACTATGACAGATTTAAAGAATATATAAAAATATCAAATAAGGGAGAGGAATCAGAATGGAAAAAATTTATGAACTATCTTGGTGAAAATTGTGTAACATGTAAAACAGATTATATTGATTCAGAACAATTTGTAGTCGATGAAATAATATCCAAAATACAAAAATGTACAATAACAAGAGATATCGAAAAAACTAGGGTTATGTGGAATTACCTATATTTAAATGAAAATAAACTCTACTATCCATCAACTAATATAAAAAAAGTAATAAAAGATGCTAAATTTGGTATAAAATTAAGAAAATTGCGGTCTTTGTTAGATCCATATCTAATAGATAATACTCTTGTGAAGAGAGTTGGTGAAAGCACTGAACGTTTTTGGGTATTCAACCCAAAAAAACTAAATATAGACATAGAAAAAAGATTGGAAGAGGATGATAATGATAAAAAATAATCTTCCTATGAAAAAAAATGTTCTATATATATGGAAAAAAAGCTTTGAGTAAGTAAGTAAGAACACTTAAAATACCCGTAACATGTGTAACACGTGTAACAAATATTAAAATTTTACACACTAAGGTATATAAGAGTACCAAATTTGTGTTACATGTATTAAAAAGAGATGTGTAACATGCGTAACAAACACACTGAGAGTACCAAATTC
>CAZTAW010000329.1:0-3380 GCA_964611705.1 uncultured Bacteroidales bacterium | reverse complement strand
TGTAATCCACCAGATCCATCTTGTTGATGGCCACCACCACATGTTTAATGCCCAGCAGGCTTACCAGGAAGGTATGCCTTTTGGTTTGTGTGATCACGCCGAGGCGGGCATCAACGAGTAATATGGCAAGGTTTGCTGTTGAACCACCCGTGATCATATTGCGGGTGTACTGTTCGTGACCTGGGGTATCAGCGATGATGAATTTTCTTTTGTTTGTAGAAAAATACCTGTATGCCACATCAATGGTGATGCCCTGTTCGCGTTCGGCTTTCAGGCCATCGAGCAGCAGGGCATAATCTATTTCGCCCCCGGCATGACCTTCGCGTTTGCTGTCGCGCTCGAGGGCAGCCAGGTGATCTTCATACAGCTTTTTGCTGTCGAAGAGCAGCCGGCCTATCAAGGTGCTTTTTCCGTCATCAACACTTCCTGCAGTTAATAAGCGTAGCAGGTCTTTTTTCTGGTCCTGGTCCAGAAATTCTTTTATGTTTAGTGCTTTTTCCATAATAACAAAAACGGTCCACGAATTTTCACTAATTCGGCTAATTATCGCTAATTAAAAATTGGTGTAATTCGCAGAGGATTTAGTATAAATAATTCTTTTGTATTGTAATGATTTTGTGCCGAAATTGGCCAAAATACCCAATTGAAAATTGGTTGCTTTCAAATAATTGATAAGTTGTGCCTCATGTTCGGTTGTCAATCCCTCCAGGGCTTTTAATTCAAGAATAATTTTATCATAACATACGATATCAGCGAAATAAACCTTATTAAGTAGCTTCTCTTTATAAGTAACCTGAAGTTTCACATTTGTTTCAAAAGGTATATTCTTAGAATTTAGTTCATGCATCAAGGCTTCATGATAAACGGCTTCCAGAAACCCACACCCAAGCTCTTTATGAACTTCCATGCATGCCCCAATTATGTTGTATGCTTCTGTTTTGTAGATTAAATCCATTTCAGTTTAATTGTCCGCTAATTTTCGCTAATTGGGCTAATTAACACAAATAAAAAATTAGTGAAAATTTGCTCAATTAGCGGGAATTCGCGGATAAACTAAAAATACCCTTCGCGTTTCTTCTGTTCCATACTCGCCTCCTGATCAAAGTCAATCACCCTGGTGGTGCGTTCCGACTTGGTGACGGTCATCATTTCTTCCACGATCTTTTCTACGGTATCGGCTTCGGATTCAACTGCTCCTGTGAGTGGATAGCAACCGAGTGTACGGAAGCGCACCTTTCGCATTTTGGCCTGCTCGGCCAGTTCTTTGGGCATGCGATCATCGTCAACCAGGATGAGGGCGTTGCTCCACTCTACGATGGGCCTTTCCTTCGCAAAATACAGGGGTACGATTGGGATTTCTTCCAGGCGGATGTATTGCCATATGTCCAGCTCGGTCCAGTTGCTGAGCGGGAACACACGAATGGACTCACCCTTATGCACTCGTGCATTATAGATGTTCCAAAGCTCGGGGCGCTGGTTTTTGGGATCCCACTGATGATAGCGATCGCGGAAGGAATAGACACGCTCTTTGGCACGTGATTTTTCCTCATCCCTGCGGGCGCCACCGAAGGCAGCATCAAAACCGTATTTGGTAAGGCCTTCGAGCAAAGCCTGGGTTTTCATGATGTCGGTATGCACCTTGCTGCCGTGGGTAAAAGGGCCCACACCTTCTTCAAATCCTTTTTTATTATAATGGACGATAAGGTCCCAGTTTTTTTCTTTGGCGTAACGATCCCGGAAAGCCGTCATTTCCCTGAACTTCCATTTGGAGTCAATGTGCATCAGGGGGAAGGGCACTTTGCCGGGATAAAAAGCCTTTTCCGCCAGTCGTACCATTACCGAGGAATCTTTCCCTATGGAATATAACATCACGGGATTTTCAAATTCGGCAGCCACCTCACGGATGATGTGGATGCTTTCGGCTTCGAGTTCACGTAAGTTGTTGAGCTTGTATTGATTCATTTTATAGATTTTTAATACTCAAAAAGTTTTGCGTAGGGCCTGGAGCGTAGAGCAGAGAGTTGAATGATTATAAAAGGGTTTTTCTGAAGTTTGTAATCATTTTGCTCAGTATTTGCAGTTCATCGTAAATCTCCACTTTTTGTGATTCAATTATTATTTTTCTTCTGAGAAAAAGGATAAGGATATTAGCGCATTCAAATACTGATTTTCTGGCGATAGACAAATAATTTGCAAAACCTTTATTGGTAAAGGATCCTGAACCCTCTGCAATGTTGTTTGAAATACTCATTGATGCAGCTCTTAATTGTTCAGCATAACGATAATATTTCAAATTTTCAGCTTTTTCAGCTATCTCAAACAGAATATCATCGATTTCAATACTCTTTTTCCAAATCTCCAGACTTTCAAAACGGAACTCAGACATGATCAGAATTTTTTTTATTTAATTTTAGAGTACAGAGCCTTGGGTGCATGGCTAAGGCCTATGAGCGAAGGGCACAGAGCGTGGAGCTAAGGGCTCAGAGGGTAGCCCCGAGCAACTCTAGTGCTACTTAAAAAGATTATGTGTCAAATCATACCCAGTGCTTAACTCCCTGCGCTCTATACCCTGCGCTCTATGCCCTGCGCTCTATACTCATTGCTCTGTGCTCTGCGCCCTGTGCTCTGCGCCCTATGCCCTGTGCCCTATGCATAATATTTCCTGTACCATTCCACAAACTTTCCAACCCCTACCTCAATCGGTGTGTTGGGTTTATAACCAACGTCCTGCTCCAGGTCGGTGGTGTCAGCCCAGGTTTTAGGGACGTCTCCGGGTTGTATGTCCATCATATTCATTTCGGCTTTTTTGCCCAGGTTTTCTTCAATGGCTTTGATGAAGTCGAGGAGTTTGACGGGGGAAGAGTTGCCGATGTTGTAGACTTTAAAGTTTGGTGTTTTGTGTTCGGTGTTCGGTGTTTGACCACCTTTGTTAAAACTACGGTGGTTAAAATGTTTGGTGTTGAGTGCACGGGAGTGGAATGTGACGTGGAAGACACCTTCCACGATATCATTCACATAAGTAAAATCACGCCACATTTCGCCGTGATTGTATACATCAATGGGCTCGTCTTCGAGCATGGCTTTGGTGAAGAGGAACAGGGCCATGTCGGGGCGGCCCCAGGGACCGTAAACCGTGAAAAAGCGCAAGCCGGTTGTGGGCAAACCATACAAATGACTGTATGTATGCGACATCAATTCATTGGCTTTTTTGGTAGCAGCATATAAACTGATGGGGTGATCCACATTGTCGGATGTGGACAAAGGCATTTTGGTATTGGTGCCGTAAACACTTGAACTGGAAGCATAAACCAGATGTTTTACTTTGTTGTGCCTGCATACTTCCATGATATTAAGGTGTCCGTTCAGATTGCAATCAAGGT
>CAZTAW010000328.1:0-3462 GCA_964611705.1 uncultured Bacteroidales bacterium | reverse complement strand
TTACAGATATGCCCTTTACTGAAGTAAAATCAGAAAACAGAATAGATAGAATAAAAGGTACAGCTTCGGATCCAAGAAGAATGGAACGCGTCCCAGCAGGAACCAAATTCGATGTGGAATTTGTTATAAACGTATGGGATAATGATGAAGACGGTGAAAAATCCCTGAACTTATTAAAAGAAGGCCTTAAAGCCCTTGAACTGGATTATCTCGGTGGAAGTGGTTCACGAGGCTATGGCAAAGTGAAATTTAACTGGGATATGATAAAAGATCACAAAACAAAAGACTTATCAAAATTGTTGGAAAATGAGGCATAGTTTTCAAATATACAAACTGCGTTTTACCACACCCTTACATCTTGGTAACGAACGTGAAGATTATGCCCAAAGCCTGCAAACGATACATTCGGATACTTTATATGCCGCTTTGGTAGCCTCACTGGCAAAAGCAGGTATGGAAATACCGGAAAAAGGTGATTTGGGTTGTACCATCAGCAGTTTATTTCCCTATTATCAAAAAGACAAAAAAAGCCCTGCCGTGTATTTTCTGCCCAAATCAAAGAAAATAGAAATACTGCCTGAAGCAGAAAACGGTTTTGACTGGCTCGGCATCCAAAAAAATATCAAAAAAATAAAATGGCTGGATACAACTTTTTTCCGGAAAATGATCGGCGGAGAGGATATGAAACCATTTTATAAGAATTTTTTGCAAGACGCAGGGACTAAGGAAAAGCTGAAAAACATCAAAGGCATTTACATGACCGGTATGGATATACCCGGCGAATTTATAACAAATCAGGTTTTTCCGCGGGTAAAGGTACCCAGACAATTGAGCATTGACAATAAAAAGCAGGAAGCAGAGCCTTTTTATATGGAACGTTTATTTTTTAAAGATTTCTCCGGAATGTATTTTATGTCTCTGGGAGATAATGAACTTTTGGAAAAAGGACTTGAAATGCTGCAACATGAGGGAATAGGGACTGACAGGAATGTAGGTAACGGATATTTTGAATGCTATAAAGATGAGATGATACTGGATTTGCCGGATCATTGTAATTATGCCATGAATCTTTCTTTGTTTCTTCCAGAAAAAAGAGAACAGCTTGAAAGCATACTGGATAACAATACCGCATACAGTTTCAAAAAACGAGGGGGATGGGTAAGCACTTCCCCGTACAACACAATAAGAAAAAACAGGATAAACATGTTTGAGGAAGGCTCAGTGTTTAAAATGGAAATTAAACAACCGGAAATGTTGGGCAGAATTGCAGATTTAACTCCGGAAATACTTGAGAAAAAAAATCACAAAATATGGCGAAACGGGAAAAGTATTTTTGTGCCGGTGAAATTATAAAGAATAAGCCGCGAATGTGTTGTTTAGCCGCTAATGCGCTAATGGATTATAGCCACGAATGCGCTAATAGATATGGCCGCGAATGCGCTAATAATTAGTTTTATAAAATTAACATTCGCGCATTCTTGGCTAAAAAAACATTCGCGCATTCGCGGCCATAAAAAGATATTTGCGCATTCGCGGCTTAACAGAACAAATTAATTATGGAAGATTTAATTTACAAGCAAGAAGCCTATAAAATTTTCGGTAAGTGCATGGAAATTCACAATAATCTCGGAGCAGGATTTCTAGAAATAGTTTACAAAGATGCGCTGGAATACGAATTTAATAAATCGGCTATTCCTTTTGACCGTGAGGTAAAATATGAAGTAAATTACAAAGGAATCATTTTACCGCATCAATTTTATGCTGACTTTGTAGTCTATGATAAAATCATCCTTGAAGTAAAAGCATTATCCAGGGGATTTGCTGACGAACATATTGCACAATGCATCAATTATCTGAAAGTCTCAAAAAACAAATTAGCTTTATTAATAAATTTTGGAAAACTTAAGTTAGAATATAAAAGGATAGTTTTAGAAAATCGAACGGAAGAATAATAGCCGCTAATGCGCTAATAGATATAGCCGCTAATGCGCTAATAGATATGGCCGCTAATGCGCTAATAATTAGTTTTATAAATTAATATTCGCGCATTCGCGGCAAGAAAAAACATTCGTGCATTCGCGGCTTATAAAATTTAATATGATGACAACAGTTAACAACAACAATTACCTGAAAATTGAAGCGCTGACCCCACTTCACATTGGTGCAGGCAACGAAAAAGAATGGATAGAAAATGCCGATTTTGTTTTCGACAATAACAAGGTTTATAAGCTAAACCAGAAAAAAGTAATAAGTAATATTGGCATTGACAAATATTCTGATCTTCTTATAAACAAGAAGCCCGACACTCTTAAAAACGCATTATCCGGAAAGCTGGAAGATTTTTCAGATGAAGTTTTTGATTTGAATGTTACCTCAAACAACGAAATAAAATCCTTTATCCGAAACAGTATTTACAACAAACCCTTCATACCCGGAAGTTCTATAAAAGGTGCCATAAGATCAATATTGTTAAATCATTTTTTGGAAGGTCAACATCCTAATAAACTATTCGAGAAAGACTATTTTGGCTCTCCATCTGACGGTGATGAATTCATGCGTTTCATAAAAATATCTGATGCCCACTTTGACAAAACAGCATTGGTAAACACAAAAATATTCAATCTGTTACAGGATACTCAAACACAAGAATGGATTGGAGGCTGGAAACATAGTGGAGGTAAACATGGAAAAACGGATACTTCTTTCAGACCAAGGGGTTTTAACACCATATACGAAGTAATTAAGTCTAACAGTTCCGGAAACTTTACCCTAAACATTACATCAGAAAAATTATTTTACAAGATAAAACATCACGGAGCCTTTCATAAAAAAAAGGAAATCATCAGTCATCCAATTAATTACCTTCTTGATCTAATTAATAAGCATACGCAAGCCTATGTGAAGAAAGAGATTGAATTTTTCAAAAAATACAATCAGGCCGAAAACTGCGATAAGATTATAAGTTATTATGAGAAGTTGTTAGATTTGATTACAAACAATTATGAATCTGCTGTTTTTCATATGTCTGCCGGAAGCGGATTTCATAGTATTACAGGTGATTGGATTTATGGAAGCACACATATTATTAATGAAGAATGGGGAGATGTTTTTGAAAAAAAGAAAGATGAAACCCCCAACAAAAACTTCGATAATGACTATAAAAAATTTGGGATACCTATTAGCAGGCGGAAAATATTACAAGGTAAAGAAAAATGGAAATCCCGTAAAATATCCATTCATAATGGAGAATTCCTACCCATGGGTTTTGTTAAAATATCTGTTATTTCGGAAGATGAGTATAACCAAATAGAGAATAACAGAAATGTTGCGCTTGAAGCAGAAATGGAAAAAATTGCCATGGCAAAAGCCGAAGAAAAAAGAAGGCTGCAAAAAAGAAAAGAAGAGCAAAAAAGAAAAGAAGAAGAGCAATTGGCTGAACAAAGAAGAATTAAAGAAGAGAAA
>CAZTAW010000327.1:0-3468 GCA_964611705.1 uncultured Bacteroidales bacterium | reverse complement strand
TTATTGTGTACCGGTACTTACTGATTATTGTGTAGTTTTATTTACTGATAACAGCATCTTTCAGAACAGGCGAATGAAGCATTAAAAAGCGAATATAGTCTAGATTTTCTAGGAATTACAAAACCTATATTTGAGAGAGAGTTAGAAAACAGACTTATTGAAAATATCAGAGACCTGCTTTTAGAACTCGGCTACGGATTTAGTTTTATAGGTAATCAATACAGATTGAAACTTAATCAAAAAGAGTACTTTATTGACTTGTTATTCTATCACAGGATATTGAAATGCCTAATTGCCATCGAATTAAAAACCGTTGAATTTGAACCTGAGTTTGCTGGCAAAATGAACTTCTATCTGGAACTTTTGGACAAACAGGAAAAACAAGCAGACGACAATCCTTCAATAGGAATAATATTATGTCCAATAAAAGACAATCTTGAAGTTGAATACGCTTTGAAAACAAGCAATAAACCAATTGGAGTTTCAGAATATAAACTAACTCATAAGTTACCAGAAAAATATAAAGGAAAAGTTCCAACATCGAAAGAATTAAAACAAATGCTAACAAAGGCTATACGTAATGCGGGTGAACATGGTGAGTTGAATGATGGTACAAGAAATGAGCCTTAGTAGTGTATTGAAAGAGATGTGCATATAAATCCCGCACTACGCATAGCCTCAGCCGTTGTAGCCAATTTGAGAGAACAAAACATCGGTTAAAATTTTGATAACTTACCAAATATAGGTATTTTTGCTAAAATTTAAAGAAATGAAGAATACATCAATATCACTTGGAAATTATTTTGACCAGTTTGTACAGACTCAGGTCTCTGCTGGACGTTATAAAAATGTAAGCGAAGTAATTCGTGCCGGACTTAGACTTTTAGAAAATGAAGAAAGTAAAGTAATTGCATTAAAAAATGCGATTCAACAAGGAATTGATAGTGGAATTGCACACGATTTTGATCCAGACAAGCATCTTCAAGAATTAAAAGCTAAACGAAAAAATAATGGCTAAATATGAATTGACTAATAAAGCCATTGAAGATTTGACTGAAATTTGGGAATACACTGTTTACAAATGGTCAGAACAACAAGCTGACAGATATTTTAATTTATTAATAACCAGTTGTCAAGAGATTGCAAACAATCCTGAATTAGGAAAAAATTACGAAGGAATAACTAGTGACTTGTTCGGACTTAAAACTAACAGACACATCATATTTTATCGAAAACGGATAAACCGACCGATTGAAATTACGAGAATATTACACGCACGAATGGACTTAAAAAACAGAATAAATGAATAAACACTGGTTACAACACATGGTATAGTGCATGCGGGGTTCAGAGGTATGCGAGCGTTTGTAGCTCGTAAAAAAAGTCGGTGTAAACTGATAGGAAATCGCCTCGAAATCCCGCACGACACCATACCATCAACCGTTATGCGCAAACCAATTGATAGAACAATAAATTGAAAATATGAAGTTAAAAAACATTGATAATTGGGAATACACAGAAGCCTTAAATTGCTTCCTTTTTTTTGCTCAAAGTATTGATGAAATGTTGTTCAATTATACACTCGATACATATAAAGCACCAGCACTAAATTCTCATACACTTTGCGATGAAGCCTTAATAATCATATCAGAAATAGAAAAAGATGTTATTAATAAAGGTTCGTTGCATTCAATTATTGAAGAATTGAAACTAAGCCTTGACAAAGACATTGTTTCCAAACAAATATTTGGAGACCTAATGAATTCATACAAAGAAAAACTAAATGACACTTCAGATTTAAAAGGACTTTCATCTACAATTCAACTTATAGGAAGTATTTTTCAAAATAATATTTATTTAAATCAGACTAAGGAGTTATTAATTGAAAAAATAAAATCAAATAAAGAAAAGGAAGATATTCTTATTCTCACGAGAATATTTGTGACAGAACTGATAAATCTTGGATACAACAGTAACTTCATCTTTACTAAGGTCAATCAGTTTTTCTTCGGAAACAAAAAAATTAACATGATTGATCAAATATCGTATTTCTTCGAAATATTTGATTTTTCTAAATCAAAATATCAAATTACCTTTTTTGCTCCTATGTTATTTCTTGAGATTAAAGATTCATCTGAAAATATGGGTTTAAAAGTTTCACAAGATTTCAATACAGATGATTTACACCCGAGCAACAAAGGTTATGTAGATAATTTCAAAAATGAAAAAATCTTTGTAACTGCTGAAGAAGAATCTGTTGATTATTATAGTGCTTATAAAAGTGCTGAAAATAAGATTGAAAAAGTTGCTTGTCTGTTTAACTTTTTCCACCACAAAAGTAAACTCGGATGGAAGTCTAAAATTCTAATACGTAATTCCGAAAACGGTGATAATTACTTAATAACTGTTCCAGAACCAAGCATATTAAATTGTAAAGACCTTAGACCTAAACAGGCATCAAAAGATTTAAAGAACACAATTAAAAATTTTAGTTTATCAACTAATTCATTTAGAAGACTTGACAAGTCCCTAGATTTACATAGTTATGCATTAAATACTGACTCTTTAGAAAATCAGTTAATAAATATCTGGACAGCATTTGAAACTCTTATTCCAAAAAAGGTTAACATTCAAAAAGATAGAATTATCCAACTCTCAGATATTGTAATCCCTTTTCAATCAATTGATTATATAAAGAAATTGATTTTACATCTCCAAAAAAGTCTTATTGATTGGAATTTTAATAAATACAAATATATCTGCAAGTCTGTTGTCGAAGGTGATAACAATCTTGAAAAAATAGGAGCATTTGTAAGTCTTGTTAAATATGAAGCATTAAGAAACGAAGTATATGAGAAACTTGCAGAAGATAATTATTTGCTTTTATTGAACAGGATATTTTTTCTAAACAAAAATTTATCAGAAACTGACACTATAAAAGACCTTATTTCAAAACATTCAAAAAGAATTGAATGGCATTTTCAAAGAATGTACCGAACAAGGAACCTAATAATACATTCGGGCAGATTATTTTCATTTACATCAATCTTAATTGAAAATTTGCATTCGTATTTTGACATTATGATAAAACAAGTATTCAAATTGACTATAGATGAAAAAAGGATAAATACACTTGAACAGTCGTTCTCTGAGACTCAAGTAAGATACAATTACCATTTAAACTTTTTAAATCAAAATAAAGGTGAACAGTTAACTGATGAAAATTATAAGAGAGCGCTTTTGGGATTGAATTAAAAGGTCAGCGCATAAAAATTAAGCATCGTTTTCGGCTTTAGCCGAATATGTGCTTAGTGTTGAACTAAACCCATAAGATTTGTGGGGACACCTTATATATTGTGGAATCGATTTTTGGGGATTGGATAGTGTTTTCGGATATTCAGACAACCGAGCAAAGGCAAGTAATAAAAATGGCCAAAGAAACATCAAAGAACGTTTTTAAAGCACCGG
>CAZTAW010000326.1:0-3474 GCA_964611705.1 uncultured Bacteroidales bacterium | reverse complement strand
AAGACGGTCCATGTAAAAGGGTGCGATGGGACTTGCCAAACGTGCTACAACTTCCAGGCAGGTGTATAAGGTCTGGTAGGCCGAGATTTTATCTTTCGTATAATCCCCTTTCCAAAATCTTCTTCTTGAGAGCCTAACATACCAGTTGCTCAGATACTCATAAACGAACTCTGCTATTGCTCTGCCTGCCCAGGTAGGCTCGTAATCGTTATAATTGTCATCAACCTTTTTGATGAGGGTATTCAATTCTGATAAAATCCATCTGTCAATTTCCGGTCTCTCGTTAATGGTGATCTCTTCTTCCTTATATTCAAAATTATCAATATTGGCATAAAGCGCAAAGAAGGCATAGGTATTATAAAATGTACCGAAAAATTTTCTTTGTACTTCCGCTATTCCGGCATTATCAAATTTAATGTTGTCCCAGGGCTGTGCATTTGTCAACATGTACCATCTCAATGCATCAGGCCCGTATTTTTTTATAGTTTCGAATGGATCTACTGCATTACCCAGGCGCTTCGACATTTTATTTCCGAACTTATCAAGAACAAGCCCGTTGGAGACACAGGTTTTATAAGAAACCGAATCAAACAACATAGCTGCAATGGCATGCATGGTAAAAAACCAGCCCCGGGTCTGGTCAACACCTTCGGCAATAAAATCAGCCGGGAAGCTTTTTTCAAATGTTTCTTTGTTTTGAAAAGGGAAATGGAATTGTGCATAAGGCATTGAACCCGAGTCGAACCACACATCAATCAAATCAGGTTCACGAAACATTTTTTCACCCTTAACAGAAACAAGAATCATTTTATCAATATAAGGTCTGTGGATATCAAATTTCGAGTAGTTTTCATCTGAAAAATCATTCGGATTAAAATCCTTTAATGGATTATTATCCATGAAGCCGGCTTCAACAGATCTTTCTATTTCTATTTTAAGTTGTTCAATTGAACCTATACATTTTCTTTCCTTTTGATCTTCTGTTGACCAAACCGGCAAACCAACACCCCAGTATCTTGATCTGGAAAGGTTCCAGTCAACCAGGTTTTCGAGCCAGTTACCAAAACGTCCCGTACCGGTTGATTTGGGTTTCCAGTTGATGGTATTGTTAAGCTCGATCATTCTTTCTTTATAAGCAGTAGTTTTTATAAACCAGCTATCAAGCGGATAGTATAAAACGGGTTTATCCGTACGCCAGCAATGCGGGTAGTTGTGTATGTATTTTTCTATTTTAAAGGCTTTGCCATCCTGTTTCAGCATAACTGCAAGGTCTATGTCCAGCTCAGGATCGCCTTCTCTGGCGTTTTTATCGTACACATTTTTTACGAATCTGCCGGCATATTCCCTGTAAAGAATTGTAACGTATTTTTTTACAAAGTTATCATCCAGGTCTTCTATTCTGAAAAATCTACCCTTCAGATCAACCATGGGACGGTTTTTGTTTTCCTTATCTTTCAGATGCAGGGGCACGATACCGGCTTGTTTGGCAACCCTGTCGTCATCCGCACCGAATGTTGGTGCAATATGAACGATACCCGTGCCATCCTCTGTTGTTACAAAATCACCTGTTATTACCCTGAAGGCATCACCCATGGGTTTAATAAAAGGTATAAGTTGCTTGTAGCGAATACCCTCCATTTCAGAACCCTTAAATTCCTTAATGATCTTGTAAGGAATTTTTTTATCGCCCGGCTTATAACCTTCCGGTTTTATGTCCCTATCCTTTTCATTAAAATAAGAGCTGAAGCGATTTTTTGCCAGAATTACAGCTATAGGATCTCCGGTATAGCAATTAAATGTTTCGACCAAAACGTAGGTAATATTTGGACCAACAGCAAGTGCAGTATTGGAAGGCAATGTCCATGGTGTTGTTGTCCAGGCAAGCAGGTATGATTTTTTATCTGTTAATTTGGAAAGAAACTCAGAATTGGCATTTTGCGCTATTTCAAATTGAGCGCTTACCGTAGTATCTTTAATATCTTTATAACATCCCGGCAGGTTAAGCTCGTGCGAACTAAGGCCGGTTCCGGCGGCAGGAGAATAAGGCTGAATGGTGTATCCTTTATATAGTGCACCTTTATCGTAAAGCTGTTTTAAAAGATACCAAACCGTTTCGATGTATCTGTTATCGAAGGTGATGTAAGGATTATCGAGATCAACCCAGTAGCCCATTTTTACGGTAAGCTCGTCCCATTTATCTTTGAATTTCATCACTTCTTTGCGACAAGCCTGGTTATATTCTTCTACTGAAATTTTTCTGCCGATGTCTTCTTTTGTAATTCCCAGTGTTTTTTCTGTTGCAATTTCTATGGGCAAACCATGTGTATCCCAGCCGGCTTTTCTTTTTACAAAATAACCTTTCAGGGTTTTGTACCTGCAGAATATATCCTTGATCGCCCTGGCCATAACATGGTGAATACCCGGCATTCCATTCGCAGAAGGGGGGCCTTCGTAAAAAACAAACGGCTTATTACCTTCACGGGTACTCATACTTTTTTCAAAGACTTTATGATTTGCCCAATATTCACCTACTTCCTTACCGATTTGCGGAAGATCAAGTTTTTTATATTCCTGGTATTTTTCTTTCATTTAATTTACAACAATTTAAAACCTGCCTGTTTAAACAGTCTGCAAAAGTATAAAAAATATTGAATTGATTGGAAACAATGAGATTATGGATAGTTCATGTATTTGAAAGTAGAAAAATGATGTGGATTCCTCTGTATTATTATCTCATTGCTTAATAACCAAATATCTCCTCCAAACTTAATTCTCTTACCTCACCCAAACTTCTCATTGCCGACATGTTAAGTAGATTCTTGTTTCCAAGGATCAGGTAAACATAGTTTTTGTTGCTGATGTATTCACTGAAAAAGCTATCAAATTCATCCAATGAAGCAGTTTTTACATATTCATATACATCTTTCCTGATATCATAATCAATACCTCTGTCCTTATTTTTAAGATATGTCCAGAAAATATCATCTTTGGTAATCCTTTCCGTTTCAATTTTTGCAAGGATGGCTTCTTTTGCGGCATCAAACTGTACCGGTGCTTTTGGCATATTGTTTAATATTTCGAGGAATGCTGATGTTGCATCCCTGAGCTTATCTGCTTGTGTGGCAACATAGGTAAAAATGTAACTGGACTTATCTTTTTCATCGGGTACAGAAAACGAAGCAAAAGCTGAATAGGCAAGTCCTCTGGCTTCTCTAATATCCTGGAAAACGATATTACTTCCGAAATACTCCTGGAAAAGTTTGGATTCGGGTATGATGTCTTTATTAAATTCACCATCTTTCGATAACATAACGATCCTGGCCTGAACCGCGTCATAATTAACAAAATAAACTTTGTTCACATCAGTTGGCTGTTCAATATATGTAAATTCCGGCGGGCATGATTTTATAATTTCCGGTAAATAATGGGTTTTTTCAAGTTGTAACTGAACTTCTTCAATATTTTTTAGGCCAT
>CAZTAW010000325.1:0-3481 GCA_964611705.1 uncultured Bacteroidales bacterium | reverse complement strand
GCCTTGTTAGAAAATGCAAACGATTTTAATAAAAACAATTTTGAGCTGGCAAAAGAAATGGTAAAATGGAAACGCAAAGTTTGTGAAAACTGGAATTCTGTTGAAATTAAATCAGTTAAGGTACATGATGTAAATCAAAAAAGACTGAAACTGGGCGATGATTTCACAGCAAAAGTGATGCTCAATGCAGGGGATTTGAGCGGAGAAGATATTGCAGTTGATGTTGTTTTCAGGGAAGCTGATGCTAAAATTGGTAAAGGACGCATACACATACATCAAATGGAACGGGTTAAGAATAATCAAAACCAGGCAACATGGCATTGTAAACTTGTAATGGATCATGCCGGTTCATTTGATTATTCATTCAGGATCAGACCTAAACATTCAAGACGTACTGCGGTGATGGATTTAGGCTTGACTAAATGGATATAAATGTGCAGTTAATTATTATTGTTATACGAAACCCGGCTTAAGCCGGGTTTTTTATATATTTGATATTTGAATAGCTGTATTAAAAAATTACTATGAGCAGGAGAAAAAAAACCCTATTAATTCAGTTTTATTGTCTGTTGCTAAGTGCCGCTTTATTGATTTGTCAGGAATCATTCGGGCAACAGGATGAAATCGTACATGTGCCTATTACAAAAGAAGAAAGGGATTCCATCCAAATTATACAACTTGTTGATAGTATAACAGCGTCATTTTATGATGAGGGATTGAGCTATGAGAAGCTTATAAACAAAGCTGATTCAATGGCCAGGAATAATAGCCTGATCAGTCTTTATATTCGTGAATTGAATAAAGCAGGTGTTGCGTTCAGAAATGCTTCATTGTATTCATCGGCTACGCTTTTGCATGAACATGCACTGAAAATTGCCATTGAATATGGTGATCTTCAACTTATTGCCAGAAGTAATAATAATTTGGGAGTGGTTTACCGGCGTTTGGATGACTACCAGAATGCAGTTGATTCTCATTTAAAAGCATTGAAAATATCCCAGGAGCTTCAAGATCAGCATGGAATAGCCATTGCTCTTAATAGTCTCGGAAATATTGAGTATTTAATGGGGAATTATACCAAGGCATTAAGACATTTTACAAAAGCATTGGATATTGAAGAGAAACAAGGAGCAAAACTTGGAGTTGCCATCAATTTGAATAATATTGGCAATGTTTATAAAAACTGGAGAGAGTATTCCAGAGCACTGGATTACTATCAGCGTTCTCTGGAAATGAATAAGGAAATCAAATCAAAACGCGGAATTGCCATATGTAACAACGATATCGGAAGTGTGTATCTTGAAAAGGAAAATTACCTCAGAGCCCTTGAATACTTCATCAAAGCTCTTGATATTAATCACGGAATCGGAGATAAAAGATATATTGCCAGAAGCTATGCCAACGTGGGGAAAGCTTTTACAGGACTGAAAGAGTTTGATAATGCTCATTTTTACCTTGAAAAGGGATTGGAAATGGCAAAGGCCATTAATACAAAATCCACGATAAGGGAAATTTATCATGACCTTTCAGATCTATACCAGCATCAGGGTGATTATAAAAACGCATTGCTCTATTATAAAAAAGCAATTGTTTATAAAGACAGCATCCTGAATGAAAAGAACCGAAGCAATATTGCGCACCTGCAGGCACTTTTCGAAAATGAAAGGATGGAAAATGAAATGCAGCTTCTAAGGAATGAATCCAGAATTAAAGACCTTGAAATCAACCGCAAAAATATTTATACCCGGATTGCAGTTGGAGGTCTGGCATTATTCGTTGTGGTTTTCGGAATCATTATTTGGGCATATACCAATAAGCTCAAGACCAACCGTTTGCTGAAGGGAAAAATCATACAGATCAATAAGGCCCAAAATGATCTGAAAAAATATGCTAAAGAATTATTTCTGGCAAAAGAACAGGCCGAAACGGCTAACAAAACCAAAAGTCAGTTTCTTGCAAACATGAGCCATGAAATCCGGACGCCACTTAATTCAATCATTGGATTTACAGACTTGCTTGAAAACAAGTTCAGAAATGAAAAGGCGAAGCATCACCTGAATTCCATAAGGGTTAGTGGTAAAACTCTTCTGGCGCTCATTAACGATATTCTTGATCTTTCAAAGATTGAGGCAGGCAAGATGGAAATAAAATATGCACCGGTTGATGTGGGATTGTTGTTTGAAGAGATTAAGAATATTTTCTCCCTCCGAATTAGGCAAAAAAGCATTAAGCTGCATGCATCCATTGATAAAAATGTACCCAAAACACTGGTTTTGAGTGAAACCCGTCTCAGACAGGTGCTTTTTAATGTTGTTGGTAACGCCATAAAATTTACACGAAAGGGAAGTGTAAAAATACGGGTGTCTGCTGGCAGACCAAAACTAAAATCTATTGATCTGGTAATTGATGTTGTTGATACTGGTATAGGTATTACACCAGAAGATCGTGAAAAAATATTTGAAGCTTTTCAACAAAGCAATTTGCAGGAAGCTGATAAAAAAGGCACAGGAACAGGTCTTGGACTAACAATTTCAAAACGATTGATTGAAAAGATGAATGGTGAAATTCACCTGGAAAGTGAGATAGGAAAAGGTAGCAGATTCACAATTGTATTACATGATGTTAAAATTATGAAGTCATCATCAATTAAGCAGTTACAGCTTTTTAACGCTGAAAAATACGATTTTGAAAAAGCCAAATTACTGGTTGTAGATGATCTGGACACCAACAGGGAATTGATCAGGGAAATGCTAAGCAGTACTCAAATTGAAATAATTGAAGCTGATAACGGGTATGAAGCTTTTAAAAAGCTGGAAAAAGAAAAACCCGACATTGTTTTGTTGGATATTCGTATGCCGGGAATGGACGGATATGAAGCACTAAATAAAATGCGGGAGAAGGATTTGATCAAAAATGTTCCAGTGATCGCTGTTTCAGCATTTGCCATGCGCGAAGACCAGCAAAAATATAAAAGTCATGGGTTTGATGATTATCTGCCCAAACCCGTTCAGATCAGCGACCTTTTTGAAAAATTAGCAATTTTCCTGAACTACACTTATGTTGAAACCGAAGATGATATGAAAAAGATATCGGACAACATCATGATCAGTGGGGATGATTTTTCAGATAAAACAATTGAAATAATTAATTCAAAGTTAAAACCTGAATGGGAAAAGGTACGAAGAAATCATTTTGTAAATGAAATAGATGATTTTGCTGTGATGGTCAAAGAAACAGGTGTTTCATTGAAAAACATTTCTTTGAAGCATTACGGCCACGAACTGAAAGAATATGCTGATAATTTTGATATTGAGGCAATGCACATTAAACTTGAGGATTTTAAACAATTCATTGATATTAAAAAAGAAAGCCGGGGAAAGGATAAAGCTTAACTTTGCAGTAAAAGATAATTCGATCATGAAAGCTGATTCAGTTGACAAAAAATATAAATTGCTCATTGTTGATGATATTCCTAAGAATA
>CAZTAW010000324.1:0-3487 GCA_964611705.1 uncultured Bacteroidales bacterium | reverse complement strand
AACATAAAGAACTAACTGAGCTTACCTTGGAAATCCAGCGCATGTTGGAAAGCATAAAATTCACGAAGTGACTATTTCATTGAGGTAGTGAGTGAAGAAGAATTGAGCTGGCGATGAGACGAGAAGTTGCCACCGGAGTGGTTACGGTTTAGCCAATTAAATATAAATAAAAATCTGCGTAAATCAGCGATGCCGAAGGCATCCGTTTTATCCGCGCCTGCCCCGTTTATCCAGTGAAACCTCTTTCTGTTTCACTGGGACGAAACCTCTTTTGTTTCACCGGGACCCGTTCCGATACTTCGGGGTGCTATTCTTCTATTCGGGCCAAAACAGTATTTGTACGTTGGCACGAAAGAGAGAAGAAGAAGTCAGAGATCAGAGGTCAGAGGGCAGAGGTCAGAATTGCAATTACATCGACAAACAAACCCACCAAACGCTCTACGACAAATACGACCACATCATCGCCATGATCGTCAACATGCAATCAAACCCTGAGAAATGGAAGCTAAACAGAACATAAATCATCAGCCAACTCCTCTCGCGCTCACGTCTTTTCGTACTTTCGCACTCTCGCACCTTCGTCCAATCGAACTTCCTTACTATCATACTATCTTACTTTCGCATAAGAATTCGCCCAAAATTCGCGTTAATTGTTTACTGATGATTGACTATTTGAAATTGAATATTATAAGCGGGAACAATGAATGAAAATATCAGGGGCCATTAATCTTCAGGAAATCTTGAGAAAAAAGAGTATCTTTGAAAAAAAGGTTAAAAATGAAAACAATACAATTGAATATACCTGATACAGTAGATTTGAACGACAGGGAGGCAAAAATGTTACTGGCATCACGTTTATTTGAGAAGGGAAAATTAACACTGGGCCAGGCAGCTGAATTGGTTGGATTATCCAAAAGGGCTTTCATGGAAATATTGGGTGACTATGATGTTTCAATATTTAATTATCCTCTGTCTGAACTGGAAAATGATATAAACAATGCCCGGAATTATAGTCTCTGATACAAGTTGTTTAATTTTATTACCTATCTTTAAAAAAATAGTCAAAAAGCTAAGCTATGAGTCAGATTAATAGTTTCAGGGATTTGATTGTATTTCAGAAAGTATATAACACCCGAAACCTATGATGTCCTTATGAATAAATCAATAAAAAACCATATCTTTAGTTCCTAAAATCGCATACCATGGACATTCAAACACTAAAACTGGATTTGGTTTCAAAGATTATCAGCATTGATAAGCCTGCCATCCTGATTGAAATCAATAAAATCCTTCAAAAAGAATTCAAAACAGATTGGTGGGATCAGCTCCCTGAAGAAGTACAGGAATCAATTTTGGAAGGAATGGACGATGTGCAGAAAGGAAATATTTTCTCGCACGAACAAATAATGCAGGAAGCCAAACAAAAATACGACTTTTAAAGTGGAAATTATCTGGTCAGCAAAAGCCAGAATCACCTTTTTTGTTGTTCTGGATTATCTGGAAAAAAACTGGAATAAAACGGAAATAATTCAGTTTAACAGGAAAACGGAATTAGTAATTCAGTCCATTAAAAAAAATCCCGGTATTTTTGCTTCTTCATCCAAACATAAACACATCCGGCGAGCCATCATTGACAAAAACAACTCTCTTTATTCCTGCATTCCCGAAACACCTAACAAGTTATAGATCCTAAAAATCATGTAAATTCCTGATAATTTGCAAAATAATCCAGTTTTTATTTGGAATTAACATCGTTATGTGTTATATTTGCACACATAACGATGAAACAATGAGCATAGTCAAACAATTGGACAAGAGATCAGGTATCATATACGCTTATGAGTCCATATCCCGATGGGACAAGGAGAAGAAACAATCAAGATCTACTCGTAAGCTGATCGGCCGTGTGGACGAAAAGACAGGCGAGATTTTAGCCACAGATGGCAGGGGCAGAAAAGAGCCTTCCGGGGATGAAACGGTCATCAAAGTCAAGCGTGGCAGAAGTCCATCATTGTTGGTAGGCAGGCAGTTTTACGGTGCAACCTACATGTTGGACAAGATTGGTGAGAAGACAGGAATAACCGACGACCTTCGGACATGTTTCCCGAATAATCACAAAATGATCCTGTCGATAGCGTATTTTCTCATTCTTGAAGAAAACAACCCCTTGTTCAGATTTGGCCGTTGGAGTCGTTTGCACCGACATCCTTATGGAAAGGAGATCGCTTCTCAAAGAAGCAGCGAGCTGTTCGCAGGGATCACCGAGAAGCAGAAACAAAAGTTCTTTCGCCTGCAGGGAAAACGACGGAGCAAAGACGAGTACTGGGCATATGATTCCACATCAATTTCCAGCCATTCAGAATGTCTCAGTCAGGTACGCCATGGGAAAAACAAGGATGGCGACCGCTTGCCACAAATAAATCTACTTTTGCTTTTCGGCCAGAAATCCAACCTTCCCTTTTATTACAGGAAGCTGGCAGGAAACATTCCCGACGTGAAGACCTTACGGGTGCTAATGCGCGATTTGGATGTACTGGGCTATCCGAAGGTAAAGCTGGTTACCGACAGGGGCTTTTACAGTATGGATAATGTGAACGGGCTGTACCAGAACCACATTAAATTTTTGATGAGTGCCAGCACCTCGTTATCCTTTGTAAAAAAGACTATTGAAACGGTTAAGGATACCATGTGTGATTGGTCGAAATACAATGATAAATATGACCTTTACACTTACACTCAAACCATGGAGTGGGACTACACCCAGGTTCGTCCCTACAAGGGAGATACCCTAAAAGGGAGCCGTAGAATGTACTTTCACCTGTACTACAACGCAGATAAGGCGGTCGAAGACGGCAGGAAATTCAATCTTCGTATGACAGCCCTTAGCGAGGAATTGCTTTCAGGCACCAGGAAAGCCGAACACGAGAAGGATTATGGAAAATACTTCGAGGTGAAACAGACTCCGGTCAGGGGCATCAGGGTAAAGGCTAAGCAAACGGCTATGGACCATGCCAAGAGCAGGTTCGGATACTTCGTTTTGCTGAGCAATGAAATCAAATCCCCGGAAACGGCTCTGGAGATTTACAGGAATAAGGACGTGGTGGAGAAGGCTTTTGGCAATATCAAAGAACGGCTTAACTGCAAGAGGATGCTCGTCTCTTCAGATGCAAGTCTGGAAGGCAAACTCTTCGTTGAATTTATAGCATTGATCTATCTCTCATATATTAAAAAACGAATGGGAGACAAGAATCTTTTCAAACGTTACACGCTTCAGGGACTGCTTGATGAAGTGGACATGATCGAATGCTTTACGGAACCAGGCAAGTCCCTGTTTGTGGGAGAGGTCTTGCAAAAGCAGAGACAGATTTACAAGGATATGGATGTACTCGCTCCTGATGTGGTGGCCTCGTTATGTTAATGCGGGAATCCAGGTTGCATTTGAATTACAAAAAAAATGATTATTTTTGTACTGATTCGTCAATGGAGT
>CAZTAW010000323.1:0-3490 GCA_964611705.1 uncultured Bacteroidales bacterium | reverse complement strand
TAAATTTAAATCACAATGATAAAAATAGGCCATAAAACAATCATTAAATGATGAGTTATTAATTGTAATATCCTGGCCGTAATTTATCAATCTGGTTTCATCGTTAAAGGAGGCATAATTAAATGTTGTTTGCAGATTATAATTGCCTAAAATAATCTCGCCAATGTTGTTAAATGAAGCATAATCTCCGATTTGAATATTTCCATTAACAGTTATTGTATTATCTTGTCCCTCACCAAAAAATGAGTTGTTGTCACCCAAAATAAGCGAAGAGCCATTTTCTACTGTAATTTCAGCCAATTCATTATATAAAAAGAAAACATTATTGTTTTCAAGTGTAATGGTGGAATTATTAATAATTTTTAAATTCCCTCCTGTTAAGTAACATCGGTCTTCAATTGTTTGAGTATTGGTAATGTTTCCAGCCAATCCTGCAAGTGTATAAAGGCGGTCTGTAAAGGGAATTAAATCATTTTCAACTGGAACTTCTTCTTCATTTTCTGTATATGGATTGTAATAATAATTATCATCACTCCAGGTGTCCTGGTCGTTGGCATAGTTAAATGCTTCATCCATTTGTATATAACCATCCTGATCTATATCAGGATGATAATCATCAGGGTGATCATCTAAATGATGTATTTGAGTGAAATCAAAATCACCAGTTTCTATATCGCTAATATTCCATGGCTGATCAGTTACAGGATAATAACCTCTTGCTGCGGCTGACCAATAATATACGTATTCACAATAATTACCTCCGGTTATATACATTTCAGCATGCGATAATTCTGCATTATTAGACGTACTGACATTTCTGTTCTTGCATAAAACGGTGTAATTTGAATAATCTTCAAAATGATCTTTAATACCGCCTGCATAATTAACCGACAATAGCATGTTAATCTGTGCACATTCACATGCAGCTAATTCATTGAAGAAACTACCGGGATCTTCAAATCTAATAAACCATCCACCACCAATATTATCCCAAAAACCCCATAGAGTAGTTATACCAGGTATGTTCTTAGTTGCAACACCAGTAAAAAACATGAATAACTGATCAGAACTTTGTAATTCCGGTACATTTGGATCGTCATTAACAAGGCCAGCAAGATTGCGCATGGTTTGGTGTATTCTTTCACTCGTTGAAGGGTAATCTATGTCATTAGAATAATCTCCACCATCTAAATCATTTCCATTTTGCAAACTGCTTAAACCATCATAATCATAATGTACGAAAATGTTTTCTTTCTTATACCCGTATTTCTGTATAAGTGTATTATATACTACTGAAATATCGTTCCAGTATTGTTGTTGATCAATATCGCATATAATAACTGCATAATAATGGTCATTGGGTTGTAAATCTTCTGGCGGATCACCTAAGTAATCTTGCAAAACAGCAGGTTGGGGCCTGTCTGCTGCGTTTATTTCTTCAAAATCAGTGTTAAGCCCATCCGGGAAAATGTCATTGTTTTCAATATGATAATCCCCATTTGATGCATCTATAAAAATAATACGCGTATCATGGGCCCAGGCGGCAAATGGATGATCGTTAACGTAAAACACCCAGTTAGATGCATAGTAACAATCAAGTGTATCGCCATCTATCATGATAACCTTGTTAGCAGATGACCATGTATTGTATGATGCATATACATCAACCAAAATCGCATCTTCGCCGATAATTTGATTTAAAACAAGGTCAATAGCCTGTTGCCTGCTGAATTGTGCAAAAGTTAGCTGTGAAATAAACGCAAAGAGTGCGATGAATACAAGTTTTCGTAAATTTGTCATGTTTTTCATAATTCTGTGAATTTTAAGTTAATATTTAATTAATTTAATGCTTTGCAGAATTTTACCGTTTACCTCCAGGTAAGCGAAATAGGTACCGGGCTTGCACGGGGTGTTGTTTTCGGCAAGCCCGGTCCATTTTATTTTAAAATTTCCTCCTTTCAGTTTTTTTTGGGTTAAACATTTAATGCGTTTACCCTGAATATCATAAACAGCAAGTTCTGCACAGGATTTTTCTTTAAGTGTGAATTCAAAAGTAGTTTCCCTGTTAAATGGATTTGGATAGCAAATAAGATCCGGGAAAAATTCAGAGCGTTGATGATTAACAGATGATACAGGATCGTCAACAAAATTCCCATTTCCGTCATTGAAAAGTATATTTACATTGGCCTGCAAGGGCTTTCCCATAGAGCGTATGGTAACAATATCATTAAACCCGTTACCATCCAAATCTGCACAGGCTGATTTTCGACTCCCTTCGCCATAATCAGCAACTGGAATAAGCTGTGGTTCCGAAAGCTGAAAATTGCCCAAATTGTACAAGATCATAATATTCTCATGTTCCATAGGATGGAAAAGCAGATCCGGTAAAGAGTCGTTGTTAAAATCGCTTGCAACAAACTGAAAATGGCATGCTTTTTCAAATACAAAAGGTTCACGAACATTAAATGAGTCATTCCCCATGTTTTCTATCATATTAACCATGTTGTAATTATAAGGATACATGTCTCTTGAACCTATAATGTCCAAGTCCCCATCATTGTCAAAATCTGTTAATTCGATATCATTATTGTTCACATCAAGAAAAACAGATTGGAACCCTGATGGAAAAGAAAGAAATATTTCTGTTAAGCCGCTTACCACGATATCATCTCTGTTATCGTTGTTCAGATCGCCACATGCTATCCCAATTGGATAAAAATCAACGCCATATTTTTTCGGTGAAGAAAAAGATCCGGAACCGTTATTATAGTTCACTCCCCAGTAGCTTTCAAAGTTACATGCATAAACAATATCAATATACGTGTCATTATTGATATCTCCATAAGCCATATAATCGGCATAATCATTTATGGGAATCGAATCAATTTTAGAAGCAGACAATGAAAAATCGAACACTATCCCGATATAAGGATTTGTTCCATCATAATACTGGGTTGCAAGATCATCATGTTGGTTTTGATCAAAATTACTTACAATTAAATCCCTATGCTGGCCATTTAAATAAAAACTATCTATACCAAAAAAACCATACCCATCATTATTTAATATTGATATACCTGTCCAATTTGTTGATAAATTATAGAGATGTCCTATAACAATATCATAATTATCGTTATTCTCTTGCGTATAACATAGTACAGATTCCGCATTGCTATGAACATTATATTCACTTCGGGGACTTTGTACCGTAAAAGAAAACAGAAACAAAATTAAAAATATTATAAATAATCTTCTCATATTAGTTTAGTTTTAATAAGTCTTATACTTTGAATAATTTTCCCTTTAACCTTAATAGCAGCAACATACATTCCTGGTTTACAAGGTTTGTTAGCCTGGTTAGTTACATTCCATATTGTCCGGTACATTGCGGATAATATTTTTCGTTTTATTCTTGTTTTTAACATCATCTGACTGTTTTTACAACTCCGGCTACACCTGACAGGGTTCCAAACCCTGTCAGGGATAACAC
>CAZTAW010000322.1:0-3492 GCA_964611705.1 uncultured Bacteroidales bacterium | reverse complement strand
GATTTTGCCTATGTGACTTTGAATTCCTCAAATATTGGCTGCCCGCGCAACACGGATGAACTGCAGATCATCAACATACAGGACCTGCAAAATCCAAAACTTGAGAAATCGTACGACATGAACGCCCCACTCGGACTTTCAATCAATAACGATACGCTTTATGTTTGTGATAATGGCATCAAGGTTCTTGATGTATCGGATGTGCAAAATATCAAACAACTTCATCATTTCTCCGACATCCAGGCAAATGATGTCATTTACAACGATGGAATACTTATGGTTATTGGTGATGAAGGCTTTTATCAGTATAAAATTATGGGCGATACCATTGAAAAAATAAGTGAAATACAAATTGGTGAATGATCTGATCAAAGAAAAACAGCATGAAACATTCTATTTTATTTTTAATAATTGCAGCAATCTTGTCAATGAATGTTAATGGACAGGAAAAAGAAGCTGCAAAAAAAGACCCGAAAATCGCTATTGGCTTCGCACCTTATTATACCATTACCAATGGTTTACGGCTCGATTTTGATTTCCTGGCTAACAAGGAAAAATCACACTGGCTGGTTTTATCCCCACAGTTTTATTATGACGAAAACAATGATCATTATCAGGACTACATCGAAATCACAGGTTTCGGACTTGACGTAAATTACAGGGTTTATCTTGCAGATAATAAAAAACCAAAAGGACCGCATTTCTCACCCGGATTTACTTTTCAATTTTTCAATGTTAAAGATGAGATATTTATGCCGGTTGAGTTTATCCAAAATGGGCAGACCTACTTCACAATGGAGGAGCGCATTGAAAACAGCAATATTGTTAAGCTTGGGCCCAATGTATTGATTGGTTATCAGTTTCTAATTAACGATGTGATGTATATTGATTTATATGGTGGTATAAGTTTCCGTCTTTCTTTCAACAACCGTGACAGTGAATTTATTGACAGATACCAGGACTGGTGGGGAGATTATGGGTATTCAGGTATTTTGTTGAATGGAGGTATGAGGCTTGGGATTGTCTTTTGAAAGACATCAAATCACAAATTCCAGAAGACAAATAAATCACAATAGTAAACTATCAAAATTCCAAACCTGGATGAACATTGTTTGGATCATCTGAATTTGGACATTTTTTGTTATTTGATAACTGTGATTTGGAATTTATATAACAACGTTTTTCGAACTATCCCAAACAGACTACATTCTTTCCGGTACTTCAATCCCCAGCAACTCCATTCCGGATATAATGACCTGTCCGGTGAATTTACTTAACAGTATTCTGAATGCAACCTTCTTTGGATCTTCTTCGCGTAAAACCGGTGTATCCTGGTAAAACCCATTATAGGTCTTTACCAATTCGTAAATATAGTTGGCAACCTGAGCCGGACTAAACTCCTCCCCTGCCTGTTTAACTATCTCCGGGTATGTATGTAAAAGTTTAAGCAATTGCTTTTCCCTGTCCAGCATTTCCACTCCGCTTATATCAAACTCATCTGATTTTAAACCACGTTCCTTTGCCTTGCGTAGCAGCGATTGTATCCTGGCATAGGTATATTGAATGAAAGGGCCGGTATTTCCGTCAAACTGAATAGATTCCTCAGGATTGAACAGCATGTTTTTCTTCGGGTCAACTTTCAGGATAAAATATTTAAGAGCGCCCATGCCGATGGTTTCAAAAAGGTTTTCGGCTTCTTCATCGGTAAAAGAGTCAATCTTACCCAATTCAAGCGTGGTTTCTCTGGCAGTGCGATGCATTTCTTCCATCAGATCATCAGCGTCCACAACCGTACCTTCCCTTGATTTCATTTTTCCTTCGGGCAGTTCTACCATTCCGTATGAAATATGTTTAATGTTTTTCGCCCATTCTTTTCCAAACTGTTCCAAGATGATCTTCAATACCTCGAAATGATAATTCTGCTCATTACCAACAACATATAACAACTGACGGGGTTTAAAATCATCATATCTCAATTGTGCGGTTCCCAAATCCTGCGTCATGTATACGGAAGTACCATCATCCCGGAGCAACAATTTCTCATCCAGCTTTTTATCACTTAAATCAGCCCATACCGAGCCATTTTCTTTTTGAAAGAAGATATTCTTTTCAAGCCCTTCTTTTACCAGTTCTTTGCCAAGCAAATAGGTTTCCGATTCATAATAGATCTTATCAAAATCAATTCCCATGCGCTTGTATGTCTTATCAAATCCCTCATAAACCCATGAATTCATTTTCTCCCACAAGCTTCTTACTTTTTCATCACCGGCTTCCCATTTTTTTAGTAAATCACGCGCCTCCTTCATTAAATCGGTATTGGCAGCTTCTTCTTCCGAGTTACCCATCATCATCAACTGTTTAACCTGATTTCTGTTCTCCCGGTCGAATTTAACATAATAATCCCCTACAAACTTGTCTCCCTTTTTACCGCTTGTTACCGGTGTTTCGCCCTTACCGAACTTCTCCCAGGCCAGCATGGATTTACAGATATGAATTCCACGATCATTTACAAGATTGACTTTTTTGACAGTTTTGCCGTTGGCCTCATTAATTTTCGCAATAGAATATCCCAGCAGGTTGTTCCTGATATGCCCCAAATGTAATGGTTTGTTGGTATTTGGTGAGGAAAATTCAATTACAACAGGTGCATCTGTTGTTTTTTCGAAACGGCCATAATTTTCATTTCGTAGCTGCCTGGATAAAAATTGCAACCAGTATTCATCATGAATGGAAATATTCAGAAATCCTTTAATCACGTTGAATCCTGATACAAGGTCCAGTTCTTTCTGAAGATATGCTCCAAGTTCTTTTCCGATGCTTTCCGGGGATTTTTTTGCTATCCTGGTAAAGGGAAAAACAACAATCGTAATATCGCCTTCAAATTCCTTCCTGGTCCTTTGATCCTGAATATCTTCAGGTTGTACAACATGATTATATAATTCAAAAACGCCCTCTGCAATTTTTTCTTTAATAAGCTTATTTATCATATCCTGATATTTTACGCTACAAAAGTAATGTAAAGTGTTTTATATCTGAAATTCAAAAAAGCATTACAAACCTTAAATTGCAGCTTCATCCAAACAATCAACCAATTCGTTGAAAGAATAATGGGATATTGGTGCAACTTTTCATACTTTTACACTGTTATAGGTATACATTTATGATCAAAAGAAATTTAGCCATGAAAAAAACTATTCTACTATTATCACTTTTCCTGATTTCATATTCATTCTTTGCACAGCACAATGTAAATCCCGACCCGAACGGTGATCCCTGGATTGTTGGAGAATTAAGGCCATTAACAGAAGCTGACTGGGAAATAATAGACAACACATACAAATTATCTTACGATGATTTTACATTTCGTAATGATCTTCCCGACAGGGTTGACAATACGGAAAAGCCCTATTTCCGTCCTGTTTTTTCACAGGAAGGCGGAAGCTGCGGACAGGCAAGTGGAATTGGTTATTGCTTTACTTACGAAATAAACAG
>CAZTAW010000321.1:0-3499 GCA_964611705.1 uncultured Bacteroidales bacterium | reverse complement strand
AAAGTACGTCAAGTGTTATAACAGATATCAAACCGGATATAGTACCACGAAATATTTTGATTAGTTGTTATCCGAATCCTTTCAGAAGTGAAACGACAATTAAGATCAACATAACAAGTGATGATCCGTGTACGGAAATATTGGTAAATGTATATAATCCGGCAGGAAATCAGGTTAAAGAATTCAAACTGGATAATGCCGATACATTTACTTTATCAGATGATTTACCTGTCGGGGTTTATTATATTGTTGTTCAGTCAGGAGGATTTCGGGGTTGTTGTAAAATTATCAGGATTGAATAATCTTAACCATTAGTTAAATAAATATTAACGAAAAGCTTATGCATATGTTCAATAAAATAAAAAAAACGTTTAATATAGTTTTATTATTCATTGCTTGTTTTATTACAATTTCTTTCATGCAAAATCATGAAAGTAGATTATTTTATAAATTGCCTTGTTGTGTCAGTTCTATTTTTTCAGCAGATATTGATCTGGATGGAGATAATGACATTATCACAGGTCATAGTCCAGATGAAGACTACTCAGACACGGGAGTTGTAATCCTTCGAAATGATAGTCATGGATTAATGGATAGTACTTACGAATCATTAGAGTTATTAGCTTATCAATATGATATTATCGTAACTGATTTAACAGGAGATCAATATCCTGAAATAGTTGCGTTTAAAACATCAGATGGTTATTATATCAGGGTTTATTACAATACAGATGGTTTTTTCACTCAGTTTTCTGATTTCCCAATGAATATTTCTAAACCTGTTTGGGCAAAAACTTACGGCGATATGGATGGTGATAATGATGTTGATATATTAATTGCATCCGCTAATGCTTACAAATGGGGTATAATGACAAACAATGGCAGCGGGATACTCTCGGCCCCGGAATATTTTACGATAGATTACAAACCTGTTGACATAAAGTGTGCGGATTTGAATAATGATAGTTTAAATGATGTAATAGTTGCTGGTACTGACAACACTCTGTTTTTAAATATGGGTAATGGTTTTCAGGAAATTATATTTGAAGACGATCATTTGCAACATGTTGAAATAGATGATTTTAACAATGATGGTATTAATGATGTTGTTGGTATAGAGTCATTCTGGAACACTTCTCTATATTTTTATGAAAACAATTGGGATACAACTTTTACTAAACATACAGCTCTGGTATATGACTCTGTGCTGGATAATCCTGTTGTAGGAGATATAAACAATGATTCCCTGCCTGATGTTATTTGTACTTCTTTTAGTGGTGTCTTTGTAATGAAAAACAATGGTGACTTTTCCCTTGAATTACCCGACTATTATCCATTCCCGCTAAGCTACTTTGCATCTGGGTATGCTTATTGCTCCGACCTTGATAATAGCGGATGGATGGATATTGCATCAGTTTTGCAACATCCCCAAGAACTAACAACGCAACTTATGACATTATATAACGATGGCACAGGATATTTTGTTGAAAATCCGGTAACTGGTATTAATAATCCCAAACTTGAATCTCAGAAAGCGGTTTTGCAATGTTACCCAAATCCATTTCAGAATAAGGTATCAATATCAATAAAAATTGACAATGCAACTAAAGCTAAAGTGAAAATTGCAAATCTAACCGGAAGGGAAATCAAAACCATTTATATACCAATATTGAACCCAGGCAAATATGAATTTAATTGGGATGGGAAAAGCAATACAGGTTATTCATGCCCCAAAGGGACATACCTGGTAGTGCTTGAAACAGATGAATTTACGAAAATTAAAAAAATAATATTTAATTAAAAACTTTAAAGAGATGAAAAAAAACTTATTTATTCTATTAGTCCTATTTTATATTTTTATATGTATAAACCTATCAAAAGCGCAAATCAGCAGGCAATACGCTATTGATACAGTTGTTAATCACATTCTGGCATCCGATACGGGTAAAGTTAATATTTATGCTGCTTACAACTTATTAAATAATGGTGATACGGTATTTCAGAGGGATGGATTATATATCATTAATCCATACTTAAACAGTTGGGTTTTTTTTATTGATGATCACCCTGTGGCAAACTGGTTTCACGACTGCCGCTATCTTTTTATGAATGAAGCAGATGGCACTTATCAAATTTTCAATAGAAGAATTTTTCCCAACTCATGGCAGGAAGACTATGAGCTCGTTAGTGGTATTAACTGGACGGAACCGCCGGAAATTATAAATCAACCCGGAACTGCTGCTGAAACTTTAGCTCCAAATCCGTATTTACATGCAGTGATCATATGTGGGGATGAAATGTTTCATAGGTATTGGCGAAACACTTCATATATTTTCACCACATTAAAACAAAAAGGATTTACTGATGAAAATATAGTGGTTCATTATGATAACGGTTCTTCAAATTACTCTCCCCCAGCCTTTGGAGATGATTTTGATAAGGATACATTAGATGATATTGATTACCCAGCTTTTAAAAGTTCAATAGATTCCACTTTTAAAGCTTATGCAGGCCAACCTGGTGGAAATCCTGAAATACCACAATTGCAACCATACGATCATTTATTCATTTATACAACAAATCACGGTGATACAAGTAATGGGCATGCCAGCATAAGGATATTGTCCAATTCGAGCCCGCCTGGCCTTGATAATTTGTATGACTATGAGCTCGCCTCCTTACTCGAGAACATTAATTGTGCCCATATTGCCATAGTTATGAGTCAGTGCCATTCAGGAGGTTTTATTGATGATGTATTGGATTATTCAAATTATAATCCTTTATGTAAAAACAGAGTCATTAATACTGCCTGTTTACATGAAGAGTCATCGTATTTCGAAGGTTATATGACAAATAAAATGTATGATGAATTCATTATATACTGGACAGCAGCAGCAAATGGAATGTTTCCAGACGATTTTCAAGAACCATGGCTACTAACTATTCTAATTGAAGAATTCAACTATTTACAATATTTTTTCAATCATCCAATGAATTACTACCCTGATGTCAATGATGACAGTATTCTTCAATTATATGAGGTTTACGAGTACGCTGATAATTTTAATTGCTGGAGCGATTATGGTTATTCTAAGCATGATTGGAATGGAATGTGGATTGAAGAAACTCCAAAACACGATGCCTATCCGGAAATTTGTGCGGGTAAATATTTAGACAGGATTCTAACTTTAGAAGGAATAAAAGGAAACATTAAAGGAGAATTAGATCATACATTAGAAGGAAGCTTACTTATCACCGGAGACTTGAAAGTAATTGATACAGCAACGTTATACATATCTGATAGTACAAGGATTTACTTTTCTGGAGACTGTGAAATCTTTATCTCAGAAAATTCCAACTTGATAATCGGAAACAATGCTATATTTACAGGTAAAAGAGGCACAAACAAGTTAATAATCAATGGAAATATAACCATAGGAAATAATGTAGTGTTTCAAGGAATTGATGAAATACGGCTAAACAACAATAACCTGCAAAC
>CAZTAW010000320.1:0-3520 GCA_964611705.1 uncultured Bacteroidales bacterium | reverse complement strand
AAAACTCAACAGGGAGGTTGAGCAATTCCTTATCAATTCAGGTTTTCCTTATGCCGTTGGTTACGGTCTTACGGAATCCTCTCCACTGCTGGCCGGTGTGAATCCACAAACTGCCAGATTACAATCAACCGGTCCCGCCATTGAAGGCGTTGAACTAAAAATCAATCAGCCTGATGCAATATCAGGTATTGGGGAAATCTGGGCGAAAGGACCTAATATCATGCAGGGCTATTACAAAGATAAGGAGGAAACCGGAAAGGTATTAACCAGGGATGGATGGTTAAAAACAGGCGACCTGGGAGTTTTTGACGAGGATCGCTTTCTTTCCATAAAGGGAAGATCAAAAAACGTGATCGTAAACGCCAATGGTGAAAATGTCTACCCGGAAGAAATAGAATCCCTTATCAATAATTTCAGGCATGTAGTTGAATCCATGGTTTTAAATGAGAAAGGCAGGCTTGTTGCACTGGTATATTTCAATATGGAAGAACTTGAAAAGAAATGCCAACACTATCAAGAAAAACTAACATCCCATATCGAAGAAAGAATACAACAACTCAAGGATGAGCTCCTTGAATATGTAAACTTAAGAGTTAGCAGGTTTTCACGCCTGAAAATGATAGTAGCACATCCGGAACCATTTCAAAAAACACCAACACAAAAAATAAAGCGGTTTCTGTATATGGAAAACTTTTGTAAATTAGATTAACCTGAGCCTCTCAGCGTGATTTTGCCAGGACATCAATCAAATCCCTGCATCCCCCATTCCTGACAAATTCCGTATGGTCATCTAAGGTCCCGAATCGTTTTCCGGTTACATCCTTGCACAGTATCTTGTAATTAGTGGTTTTATACCGATTCGGAACAGGTTTGCAATGATTGAGCTTATGTTCCTAATCGGTATATTCCAGGGTTTCTATGCCTATTCTTTTTACATCATCTTTTTTCTGCAGATCAGCTTCGATAAGCAGACATTTACATACATAACCTTCGACCTGTTTCTTTGTTTCATTCAGACCCGGCATATCCCTTCCCACAATAGCACAATCTATTCTTTCTTTTGCTAATGTTGTGAAATGGCAGCAAACAATTATGGTAAAAGTTTTTTAATTTGATGTTTCTTGATTGCAGGGCAATTTGAAACAAAAACGGCTTCCCTTACCTTTTTCGCTTTTCACCCAGATTTCACCCTTATTTTTCGTAACAAAATCTTTGCATAAGATCAATCCCAACCCGGTACCACCCTCATTATCTGTCCCTTTTGTATTGATTTTTTCCTCTATTCTGAATAGTTTTTCGGCTGATTCGTCATCTATTCCGGTACCGTTATCACGTACGCAAACCTCAACATAGTTTTTGTTTATTCGTGATGAAACAGCTATTCTTCCCCCATGCCAGCTAAACTTGATAGCGTTTGAAATTAAGTTCCTGATCACAGTATTGATCATGTCTCTGTCGGCAAAAACCTTTGTATCGTCCCGAATGAGGTTGATCAGATCTACTTCTTTGTTTTCGGCTGTAGGTGCGAATATTGAAATATTCTCTTCAATCAATAAACTCAAATCAAAATAATCGGGATGGAAAGGGATATTTCCTTTTTGCGTTCTGGCCCAGTTTAATAAATTATCGAGCAGATCAACCGAACGTGAAGATGCGAGGTGTAAATTTTGAACAATACCCTTCATATCCTCTTTTGAAAGCGCCTCAAACTCCGATTTTAACACATCCGACAAACCTAAAATAGCATTGAAAGGACTTTTAAGATCATGTGCAATAATTGAAAAGAACCTGTCTTTGGTATCATTAAGCTCTTTAAGTTTCTGTTCCGATTTTTTAAGTTCAAGTGTTCTTTCCTCAACTTGTTCCTTCAATTTTCCTGAATACCTTAGTCTGAAAATTATGCGTAAGAAGAAGTAGATACCAAACAGCAACAAAGCTCCCAAAATGGTAATAAACCACCATCGAAGCCAGAAAGGCTGATTTATAACAATCACGGAACTACATACAGGTTCACTCCATAAGCCAATCTTATTTCTTGCTTTAATGCAAAATTTGTATTTGCCGGGTGGTAAATTAAAATAGCAATATTTGTTATCAACTGATCTGAACTCCTCACGCCATTCCTTATCAAAGCCTTCCAGTTTGCAACGAAAATAAACTTTATCCTCATCAAGAAAAGAAATACCGTTAAAAGTAAAACAGAAGTTGTTTTTATTAGCTGGCAGTTCAATTTCATTTTCAACGGACAAAGTATCCTCCCCTACCCTGAGGGTATTAAGCTTGACAACAGGCGGGGGATATTCTTCCAAATCAAATTCGTACCTTGGATTATAAATTGAAAATCCGTTGCTGGTTCCAATCCAAATCGTTTCTTTTTCAACCATTCCTGCATCGCGGTTTATTTCCATACCTGCCAGGCCATCGCTCATGGTGTAATGTTTTAAATAATTGCCATCATAGCAATACAAACCATTATCACAACCCAACCAGATATTGTTTTCATGATCTTCTATGATCAAATATACAGGCCTGTCAATTTTCAGGTTTTTATTTTTTACTTTTTGAAGTGTATCATTTCGGAGAGTATACAAACCATTCCAGGTGCCAATCCATTTCCTTCCTTTTGAGTCTTCAAGAAAAGCATATACATTGTTTGAACAATTTTTCTCCTTACACTTAAAAAGATTTACCGTTTCATCGGTAATTTCAAGCAGCCCATGACTATATGTTCCGATGTATAAAGTATTATCCTTCGCCTTAAATATTTTCCGCTGATTTTTTGTAACCTTATTCACCCTGTTAACAGGTTCAAACCTATTTCCTATCAGTTTAAACAAGCCCTTTTCAGAACATACAAGAATATTGTTGTTTTCATCAGCAATCACTGACATAATACTTCCTTTCAATCCCTGCTTATCATGGTACCAGGTAATATCCCCTTTTTTGTCAAGTTTGGCCAGGCCCTTTAATGACGCTGCAATCCATATATTTTCCTCATTATCAACAGCAATATCCTGCACGCGTATTTCGTGAAGCAAATTTGTATCACTCGTTTCCAGATCGTAAGTTTTGAAGTTAATTCCATCCCAAAAACTAAGACCACCGTGATGCCCCAGCACATAGTGACCGGGCTTTATTTTCTCAATAGAGGTAACTTCGTTTTGAAAAAGGCCATCTTCTTTATTGTAGCTCTCAAAACGTTTGGGCGACATTTTTGTAATACCCCGCAAACCAGTTATCCATATATTGTGCTCCCTGTCTTGCATTATTGCTGTTGCACCTTCCGAGCCTGAATTATTCACAAAACTGAAAAAAAAAGGGAGAATGTTTATGTTATCTCATTGATAAACAGTATCTTTGAGGTGTAATAAACATCAAACAAACTCCCATGGATAAAAGTAATAAGAATTTATCGAAACAGCGCACAAAATCAGCCACAATTTCCCAACCCACACTGTTTAATCTTGCTGAAGTTAAAAGCAAAAAAGTAGAAGTCCGGTTTGGTTTATCTGAAACTTCA
>CAZTAW010000319.1:0-3526 GCA_964611705.1 uncultured Bacteroidales bacterium | reverse complement strand
GGGTAGTTTATTAATGTTGCTTATTATCATTTTTTAACAGTTAACAAATGCAAATATTTTATATATGTGTGATTTGAAAAATATTAACGATTAATAAGCGTTTTATGAGATAAGTTGCGCAAATTGGGTATGTTCTTTGTTCAGTTGAGAGCTGGGTTTGTTTAAATAATTTACAATTTGTTAAATTTGCGCCTTTTTTATCAAACGATAATATTAAACAAATGGGTTTAGTGAAGAAGATTTTCACCGGGCTGGTTTTATTGTTGACTGCGCAATCTGTTGTTTCTCAGGAAATGCTGGGTATAACAGCTAGTAATTATGGCGGTTCCAATGGGTTATTGATTAATCCAGGTTCCATCCTGGGTTCAAAATTATACATGGATGTAAATATACTTACCGGAGATATTTTTGTTGAAAACAATTACCTGTACATCCACGGTGAAGATTATACCCCCATGAGATACCTGCAAAAAGATGCTGAGTTTCCGGAATACGGCCCCAAAAAACAAGCATTTGATCATTATTTCGACAAAAATTTGAAATATGCCTATACGCAACTCAGGTTTGTTGGCCCTTCTGGATTTGTTGTTTACAATGATCATGCATTTGCTTTACAAACCCAGGTAAGAAATATTGTTTCGCTTGATAAAATTCCGTATGATGTTGCAAATTTCGCTTATGAAGGTTTGGATTATCCCCCTCAATTCAATATTAATTATGTTAATAATGATTTTTCAATCGCTGCCATGTCATGGGGAGAGATTGACCTGAGTTATGCATACACTGTATATAAATATTCACACGACCGGGTAATCCTTGGTGTTACTTTAAAGTATTTGATGGGATATTCTGGCGTTTATGTTGATGGCAGGCAGTTGGATTATTTGATGTTGAACGACAGCACCGCCGACATCAGAAATCTGGATGCAAGCGTTGGTTTTTCAGGACCTGTCAATTACGACAACGAAGATTTTCCATACGGATCAACCTTCAAGGGAAGCGGTTTCGGAATAGATCTGGGTGTAACTTACATCAGAACCAAAAGAGGACATTCCAACCGAAGGTATAACCGATTGTGCGAAAGGCCTTATGAAGATTATTACTATAAAATAGGGGTGTCGCTGCTTGATTTTGGCGGAATTAAATTCAAAGACAATGCCCAGCTTCACGAATTTGATAATGTAAGCCATTACTGGGAAAGAATAGATACGCTTTCGTTTACCAGCATTAATGACCTGGTACATCAGTTTAGCTCGAGGTTTTATAGCAATCCCAATGCCTCTCTGGCAAATAACCAGTTTACGGTTGGTTTGCCAACCGCATTCAGTTTTCAGTTCGATTATCATTATTTTAATCAATGGTATCTTGGAGGGATGTTCATTTATCCGCTTAATTTAAACAACAATTCTATTGTTCGTCCTGCACAGGCAGTGCTGATTCCGCGATATGAAACGCGTGAGTTTGAAGTTTCAATGCCCGTTTCACTATATCGTCTTGAAAGGCTTAGAGTTGGTTTTTCCGCAAGATACAGGTCCTTTACTGTCGGGACAGATAAATTGGGAAGCCTGTTTGGTTTCAGTGATTTTACGGGTACTGACATTTATTTTTCCGTAAAACTGAATTTTGGAAAAGGATTTTGCAGTCATAAAAAAGTTGATGGTTGCCAGAATAATGAATATTCAAAATACAGGAGAAGGTAATAAAAACATAAAGTTCCTATGTTTTTACATCCAATGCATCCCTAAGCGCATTTCCTATCAGCATAAAAGCCAGTACCATCAAAACAATTGCTATTCCGGGTAAAATTGCCAGATAAGCCGAATCAAGAATAAGGTAGCCATAATGTTCCTTTATCATACTACCCCAGGAAGGCATGGGTGGTTGTACACCTATTCCAAGAAAACTCAAACCGGCTTCAATTAAGATAGCAGCCGCAAAATTGGCAGCAGAAATTACGATTACAGGGCTCATTATATTGGGTATGATATGCCTGAATATAATTCTTGAATTGGTGTACCCGAGGGCCTTTCCGGCTTCGATAAATTCCTTTTCGCGCAGACTGATAATCTGACCACGAACCACCCGCGCTACTTCAACCCACATGGTAATGCCTACTGCCACAAATACCTGCCAGAAACCTTTTCCCAAAGCAAAAGTTATTGCGATTACAAGTAATAAAGTTGGTAATGACCATACGACATTTATAAGCCAGACAATAAAATCATCAATTCTTCCCCTGAAAAATCCGGCAATGGCACCAAGGGTAATACCAATGAACAGCGAAATAAAAACAGAAATAAAACCTACGGAAAGACTTACACGGGTTCCGATCATTAACCTGCTGAGCATGTCGCGGCCAAACCTGTCTGATCCTAAAAGAAATGTTTTTGTTCGAATATTGTTTTCGGTCAGCTCCTGCCTGAGTTTATGAAGGCTTTTTGCATGTTGATTACCATCAATGTCTGAAAAAAACAGGCTGTCGGGTTTTAAAGTTATTGCTTTGTTTTCAGGGTCAAGTGCATATATAACATCAGGAATTTTAAATCCATAATGCCTCCTGTCTTTAACTGTGGTATCTGCAAATTCCTCAATAATAACCTGATCTTTATCAAAATGATAATCGGAAAAGGGGATTTTCCGGTAATTACTTTTTTCCCCTTTGAGCATTTTTGAAAAAAAGCTTACATCATCATCTTTTTCATTTTTATTAATACAAAGCATGTTGACCTTACTTCCGGGTTTAAGGGTAGTGAGCTCAAGAAACTGCTCATTGGCCAAGGGTGTGGAATCAGGGGTGACCGTGTATCCCAGCAGGGATATCAAAACGCATATTCCTATATAAACCAGCGCTGAAACCGCCAGCTTGTTTTTTTTGAATTTTCTCCAGGCAAGCGCCGACAAAGAAGATGAATACCTTATTTCAGGTTTTCTGAAAGAAAAGAAATATCTGATAAAACTTTTCATAGTTCATGACAAAAATAAGCGGAATAATTAATAGCGAAAGCTGTGGTTAAAATTTTTACCTGATTAAAATATTTTGTAATTTTGCACACCGTTTTAAATGGTGCTGGTAGCTCAGTTGGTCAGAGCACTGGATTGTGGTTCCAGGGGTCGTGGGTTCAAGTCCCATTCAGCACCCAGCAAAGCCATCCTGATAAGGGTGGCTTTTTTATATGTGCCAAAAAATCCAATACTTGCTGCCAGCCCGGCTAATGTGCTTATCTGTTCTGTCATATATGTGATTTATCAATTCCATTTCCGCTTAGCTGATAATAAATTTTTCCGGCACAGGGTATACATAGGTTTTTGTTATCTTTTTTTACAATTCTTGTTGCCATAACACCTTCTCCACATTTCTCGCAAAGAGTACTGTCATGTGAGGGGGCATATTCGGGAATACCGACTTTTACAGGTTTTACTTCGAATATTTTATTGAAATCCAGTTTCAAAGTATTGAGGGCAGCCTGTAGACCTGTACTTTTAAACTTTGAGGTGGAGGCATTGCTATGATCTTTCTCCTTTACCA
>CAZTAW010000318.1:0-3535 GCA_964611705.1 uncultured Bacteroidales bacterium | reverse complement strand
ATGCAAGTCCGGGCGATTATCGAAGCTGCCTGTCACCTCCAGAAGAACAAGAAGGCACAAACATGTGAAAATACTCAAGAGTGTTATATTCCATCTGATCCAACTGCAGAAGTTTGCCATTACAATTATGAGACTGAGTTTGGTTATTGGTTGGCAGACCATAATAACACTATTGATCCTGATTGTTTCAGGGACTTTGCTGGTGATGAACAAGCCTGCTGTCCTATATTTACGACGGGAACGAACACTTATGATTACGTCGATGTCGAATATTATATAGAAACATAACTATGTTTCTATGTCCAAAAATCTTTTTGATTACAAAAAAAGCATACCTCTTCATTTATGTTGAGGTTTAGCAGGTTGCTAAGTTCGGTATTCTTTTTTTGAAGCTAACAAAAATCCAAAGATTTTTGGGAGTCTCAAAAGCTTTGCTTTTGCCACGAACAACCTCGCTTTATGTTTTTTTTGTATCCAATCATACCTCGTCCTTTAGGGCGAGGTTGTTGATTTTTGTTTATATAGAAAAGTGAGCGGTGCACATCTCAATGAATTTCCTTCTACTTTTTGTTCTTTAAGAATTACGCCTATTTTTAGGTTTAGTTAATCCTATAAATAGGAAATTAATATATAAATATTTTCATTTAATAAAGGTTAATCTTTCTTTTGCCCTTTAAGAATTTTCCTTTATTTAAGTCGAAAAACTTTCGGTTCAAGTTTCATCTTATAATGGCAAAGCTTGATATTGCTTTTTTTCTCCAGCAAGTTCCGGCAAATTTTCGTTTTTCTCTTCTAAAAATATATAAACTCCAATCATTAATAATTACAAAGATTTAAATATGTCTCGCCTATATATGATATATAGGTGATGTATATGGTGAAAGCAATGATAAATATATCCAAAGAAGCAAACCAAGTATTAAATGTCGTGAAAGCCAAGTATGACTTAAAAGATAAATCAGAAGCCATAGACAAGGTAGTTATTGCTTATGGTGACAAACTGATGCAACCTGAACTTAGGCCTGAATATGTAGAAAAGCTTCAGAGAATTAAAAAAGAAAAAGGGACTCGTTTCAAAAATGTCAGTGAGTTGAGGAAGCATATTGAAAATGCGTGAATTTGAGATTAAGCCAGAACTCAATAGTAAACTAGTTAAATTATCTAAAAAAGATAAAAATAGATTTCAAACTGTTATGAAAAAAGTTGAAGAAATTGTAAACTCCGCAGATATTGAACATTATAAGAACCTAAGATATGATATGAAAGACTCCAAAAGAGTTCACATAGGTCCTTTTGTTCTGGTCTTTAGCTACAATAAAGAAAATAATTTTGTATCGTTTGAAGACTTCGACCACCACGATAATATATACCAATAGTGGTTATGATTTATCCACAACTTCTGCTTCATACTTATCTAAAAATCTGTCTAAGAACTTTCAATAATTCAAAACTTAGTGCCTGGCTTGAAAAGATACAACGCTGAAAAGATATCCCTGCCTGTACTGTTCAAAGTGTAGTTCTGAGAAGAACCATTGAGAATATTGGGATCGCCACCAACATCGTTCAAATCACCAATAGCCTGAAAAAATTCTATTTTAAAAGAGTACTCTGAAAATGTCAGCGGATACATCGCATATGATTGTGTTATCTCATGGTTGCTGTTGAAACTGGTTCCGTTCAATGGTGTCGGTGGGTTGTCTTCGTCTATGCTGCACCTGTGATGCGGGTCTGAAGGTTGGTTGGCGTTTTGCTGTAATGGGAATGGTGTGTAGACGTGTGGTACTGTGTTTAAGTCTGTTACCATTTCATTATACCATTGCTGCTGCGTGCTTGTAAGTGTTTGTCCGCCGTCACTTGTGTCAACCCAGAAAGGCGCATCAGGGCCGTTTACATAATCAAACTTACGGATGCCTTCCTGTACGCCGTTTAGTTTAGAAGCATAATCTCTCATGTCTATTAGTGGGAATGTGTTGTGTAACTTATAGATATTTATTGTATCTTCGCTTGCAGTAATATTTACTGGTGATGATTGATCATCTAATGCTCTTTGTTCAAACGCTTCAAGGTCTCCGGGCCTTGTCAATGCAGTGTAGGAGTAAGATAATCCGGTTGTTTCCAAGTCTTCTGTGTGTCTGCCGTCTACTTCGTATGTTTCGTCGACTAGCATCGGCAACACTATGCTTCCGTCGTTGCTGGTTTTCATGCTGTCTTGGGTCCAGCCGTCTTTTCGGTAATAAAGCGTGCTCGTGCCTGAAGTGAACAATGTGTCTTGCGTTGCGTTCTTGAACAGGAACGTTACAGGCACGGTTGAAGGTCCGTTTACAGTCACGTGCATCCAGCCTGTGTCTGACTTGGCTGGTGGCGGGTATCCGTCATCTGATATTATGTATTGGGCTGAGTCTGCTCCTGAAAAGCCGTTGTTGGGTGTGTAGTCAACGTTTCCGTTGCCGTCATGCGTTCCAGTTCCATTACTGAAGTTAACAAGACCTGATAAGTTTATCTGTAGTGTTGAATCTACTATGTTGCCGTCTATGTCTGTGTCGTTTGAGCTTGCGGGTATCAAAACGCTTGTTTCGTAATCAGTGGTTTCATTATCAGGATTGGCAACTGGTGCGTCGTTAATTGCGTTAACAGTGACATTTACAAGTGCTACGTCTGATAAATTAGTAAGGTCATAAACTCTGTATTCAAAACTGTCTGAACCGTTCCAGTTTGGATCTGGAGTGTAGGTTATTTGTCCTGTTGCTCCGTCAATGCTTAAGCTGCCATGGCCTGGCTGTATCAAGCCGGTGTTTTCAACACTGGTAGGGTCGAGGTCTCCATCTACGTCATAATCGTTAGCTAACACGTCTATGGTTACAGGTATATCTTCATCTGTGCTGTCAGAGTCATCTACTGCCACTGGTGCATCTGGGACAGGGTTCACATCTAAATCAAAAGGTGTCATTGGAGTTGTATATTGGCCGTCTGAAGCATTAATTATTATGCCTGCTATCGTACCGTTCCAGTCTGGGTTTGGTGTGATAGTTATCTCATCTCCGGACACTGAGTAGTTGCCGTTCACGACATTGTCTACTGTGTAATTCAATGTTGGACTGTCTACGTCATCAACGTTTGTAGGCCTCACTGTGTAAACCCATGAGTTGTCTTCATTGATTGTTTGAGGGTCATTTATAGGTGTTACTTCATAAGGGGGATCGTTTACTGCTGCTATGTTAACTGTTACGAGTGCTGTGTCTGATAAGCTTGGTGTTCCGTCGTCATAGACAAGGTATTCGAATGTGTCTGTTCCGTTCCAGTTGGTGTCTGGTTCGTATGTCATCTCTCCTGTTACATCGTCTATGTTTGTGATTTGTCCGTGGCTCGGAGCCAATAGTGCTGTTGTGTCCACAGTGGTTGGATCGATTTGTCCGTCTGGGTCTGTGTCGTTCGCCACCACGTCGATAGTTATGCTGTTATCTTCATTCGTATTTGCGTTGTCATTATTGGCGGTTGGTGGATCATTCACTTCATTAACTGTTACGTCTACTAATCC
>CAZTAW010000317.1:0-3617 GCA_964611705.1 uncultured Bacteroidales bacterium | reverse complement strand
CTATTAAACAATTCATAAAATTTTCCCATTTTTGTACTTGACAATTGTATAAAGATTGAGTAATTTTGTTACTCGTTTTTGAAGCAATGAAACAATCGAACAATCAGGTTCAATAATAATTTTTATGCATCATTCATTCAGAAAATCAAGAGAATGCCAAACCATCTACTAAATGCTTGACACCCTCATCACATCCAAAACCAGATTAAAAATCCTCATGCGGTTTTTCCTTAACAGCCGGTCAAGCACTTATTTGAGAAACCTCTCTACAGAATTTAATGAATCCACCAACTCCATTCGCGTTGAATTGAACCGTTTCGAAAACGCCGGTTTATTAAGAACTTTCCAGGATGGGAACAAAAAAATGTTCAGGGCCAATACCAAACATCCGCTATTTCCTGACATAAAAAACCTTTTGATGAAACATACCGGATTGGATCAGATCATCCTGAACGTAGCTGAAAAACTCGGGGAAGTTAAAAAGGTATTTATCGCGGGCGATTTTGCCAAAGGTTTGGACAACAGAATTATAGACCTTTTATTTATTGGAAAGGATATAAACACCAGCTATTTGATCCGCCTTATTGAAAAAGCAGAAAAAATGGTGAACCGAAAGATCAGGTATCTGATCTTAACCGAAGAAGAATTTAAAAATTTTAAAGACAAAAACAAGGAAGATGAAACCCTGTTGATTTGGGGTTATAAAGATTGATATAGTAAATAATTGTCGTATGGCAAAAAAGATAAAACGATGGTATGCAGTGTATACAAAATCCAGATCGGAGAAAAAAGCTAAAAAGCTCCTGGATGATATAGAAATTGAAAACTATCTGCCATTGGAAAAAAGGCTGCGGCAATGGAGCGACAGAAAGAAATGGGTGGAAGAGCCTTTGATTCGTTCTTATATTTTTGTAAAAATTGCTGACGACCGTGAATACTTAAATGTGCTCCAAACGGATCATATCGTCCGCTTTGTGATATTTGAAGGTAAGGCAGCGGTAATTCCTGAAAAGCAAATTGAAGGAATTAAGCTGCTACTGGCTTCTGAAGAAGACCTGGAAGTAGTTACCAATAAGGATTTGGAACCAGGTATGGATATATTCGTGCACGCCGGGCCCTTAAAAGGATTGGAAGGCTCCCTGATAGAACTCAGGGGAAAGCACAGGGTGAAAGTAGAGCTTGAGGCAATCGGACAGAGTATTTTGGTTGAAATACCGGCGGTTTATTTGAAAAAGAAATCGTGAATGGTGATCCTGAAAGCTTTCGGGAGTGAATGGTGATCCCGATAGTTATCGGGATTGATTAGTAATACAATAGTTATTTGGAAATTGCAAACTAAGTAATTAAAAATATATTTGCTCATGTGAAAACCTGAGCGAAAAAAAGAAAGTTAATCTTCTGAAAAACAATTTAGTTCGATTATATTATGGGACTTAGGAGGCGGAGCTGTGCTTAGTGAGCAGTGAATGGTGAATGGTTTCTGTATGTCGCATTTGGTTCCACAGCAGAAATCGAGACACAATTAATAATTTCAAAAAACCTGAATTTCATCAATGAAATAAACCACATCATTAAAGATTTTATAATACTGAGGAAATTAATAAAAGGAACAATAAACTATCTAAAAAACAAATAGACAATTCACTAATCACTATTCACTCCCGAAAGTTTTCGGGATCACCACTCACCACTCACTAGTTCACCATTCACACAAAAAATCCTTATAGAACCTCAAAGCTAAACATTGTCCACAAACTAGACTACAACGAACAAATAAATGACAAACACAAAAATCGCAATCATCGGGCTGGGATATGTTGGGCTGCCACTCGCAGTGGAATTCGCCAGGAAATTCCCGGTAATCGGTTTTGATATCAACAAAAACCGTATAGAAGAATTGAATGACGGGCATGATTCAACCCTGGAAGTTGAGGATAAACTCCTGCAATCCATATTGATTGATGACCACAATCATGAAAAGGGCCTGTACATCACCAACAGCAAAATTTTTCTTCAGGACTGTAACTACTATATTGTAACCGTTCCCACTCCCATAGATAAAAACAAACGACCCGATCTTACTCCTTTGATCAAAGCTTCGGAAACCGTAGGTGGAGTTCTTAAACAGGACGACATTGTGATCTATGAATCAACAGTCTATCCCGGCGCTACCGAAGAAGAATGCGTTCCAGTCCTTGAAAAACACAGCAAACTGAAATTCAACAAGGATTTTTACTGCGGATATTCACCCGAGCGTATCAATCCGGGTGATAAAGTCCACACAGTCAGCAAGATTAAAAAAGTAACCTCAGGTTCAACCCCTGCAGTAGCTGAGAAAGTAGATCAGCTTTACAAAAAAGTTATTGAAGCAGGAACACATATAGCTTCTACGATTAAGGTAGCCGAAGCTGCCAAAGTCATCGAAAATTCCCAAAGGGATATCAATATTGCTTTTGTAAACGAATTGGCCGTGATCTTTACCAAACTAGGCATTGATACAAATGAAGTGCTGGAAGCCGCCGGCACCAAATGGAACTTTCTTCCCTTCAAACCCGGCCTGGTTGGCGGGCATTGCATAGGTGTTGATCCTTATTACCTCACACATAAAGCCCAGGAAATCGGGCACAATCCGGAAATCATCCTTTCGGGTCGCCGAATGAACGACAACATGGGCGTTTATGTAAGCAACCAGGTGATCAAGATGATGATCCGGAAAGGCCACAAGGTAGCTGGTGCAAAAGTTATTGTGCTGGGAATCACCTTCAAGGAAAACTGTCCTGATATCCGAAACTCACGTGTTATAGACCTAATCAACGAGCTCAAAGAATTTGACTGCGATGTGGATGTTTACGATCCCTGGGCAAGTAATAGCGAAGTAAAACATGAATACAACATAAATTTGCTAAACACCACAAACTTCCCCACTTTAGGGGGTATTAAGGGGGGTTACGATGCCATCATCCTCGCCGTTGCCCACGACAAATTCAAATCCCTCGATATCAGCAAACTGAAAAATAAGAATGCTGTTGTTTATGATATCAAGGGCTTTTTGAAAAAAGAAGAAGTTGATGGAAGATTGTAGATAGTGAGCAGTAAGTTATAAGTTCCTCTATTCACCATTCACGATTCACCACTCACCATTCACTAAATAAACAACAATGGAAAAAATCCTCATCACCGGCACTGCCGGTTTCATCGGCTACCACACCGCCCTCAAGTTCCTCTCCGAAGGATACCAGGTAGTAGGACTTGATAATATCAATGATTACTACGATGTGAATCTCAAGTACAGTAGGTTGGCAGAAAGTGGTATTTCTAAAAATGCCAACGCTATTTATTCTTTTACGAATAAATTAGAGAATAGTAATCTTAACAACGAACAACGAACAACGAACAACGAACAACTCCACCCTGCCACAATAAAAACCAAATCAGAAGACAGTCCTTTCAACTATGCTACCCTCTATCAATCCACCACCCACCCCGCCTATCGTTTCATCCGACTTGCACTCGAAGATTACGGAAGCCTTAAGGAATTATTCGAGAAGGAAAAATTCGACAGGGTGGTTCATCTGGCAGCACAGGCCGGAGTAAGATATAGCTTAAGAAATCCTTTT
>CAZTAW010000316.1:0-3619 GCA_964611705.1 uncultured Bacteroidales bacterium | reverse complement strand
ACGCATCCATCTTGTTCGGGTACTGTGAAATCCGCAGCCGGTGTTGGATTTACAGATATTTCAAGAAATACGGAATCGCTTTCACATCCATCTTCATAAACTTTAAGCGTAACGGTTTTATCCCCTTCGCCTGTCCAATGAAGGTAATATGGGCCCTGATCTGAACCAAGGGTGACAATACCACCATCAAAATTCCAGTCGTAAGATGCAGTTGCTGTCGCATTTCCTGTGTATTGAATAGTAACATCATCAAGTGCACAAACCGACATGGGATTTGATGTAAAAGTGGCTAAGAGTTCATCCTTCACTGTGATATAAATCGAATCAGTATTTTCACATCCGGTGGTATTATCCGTACCGGTGAGATAATACCATGTTGAGCTTAACGGTTGAACCACCGGATCAGATGAGGTTTCCTGACCGGATAAAGTAGGATCATCCGGAACGGCATACCAGAAATAGCTATCGGTACCGGAAGCGCTCAGGTATGCAGAATCACCGTAGCACATAACATTGCTTCCTGCAGTAGCATCCACAGTTGGCAGCGGATCAACAAAAACGGTAACCGAATCCGTATCCGAACATCCTTCGGTAACCGTAACATAATAAGTTGTTTGGGTTGTTGGCGAAACCGTAATGCTCTGTGTTGTTTCGCCTGTACTCCATTCATATTCAATACCGCCCGATGCCGTTAAAACCACCGATTGGCCATAGCATATTGTTTGATCAGGGCCTGCTTCGGCTTCCACATCATCATTCACAAACACACAAACCGTATCGGATGCCGTATTATCACAGACATCCGTAACGTAAACAATGTAACATTCATCCACATCCGGGCTAACGGTTATAGTCGGCCCCGTCTCTCCGGTGCTCCATTCATAAGATTCTCCTCCCGAGGCAGTTAGCGTGGTTTCATCCCCGATGCAGATGGTGACATCCTCACCGGCATTGGCCTGGGGTTCTTCCACATAAACGGTAACCGTATCCGTATCAGAATTATCGCAATCGTCGTATACCCAAACAATATATTCGGTTGTTTGGGTGGGATATACCACAATGGTTTGAGTTGTATCACCCGTACTCCACTCATAATATGTGCCTCCGTATCCGGTCAGGGTTGCAGGATCGTTCTGGCATATTGAGGTATCATTACTCACAGAAGCCGTTGGCCCGACAACATCCACAAAAATAGTATCAACAATGGTGTCATGTTTACATTCATCCCATACCTTAACCCAGAATTTTGTAGGATGATAAACCTGAACAGGCAGTTCGTTCCCATTCCCGAGACTGTCGTCCCCGGGTATCCACATGGTGGTGTCTCCCGTACTCCATATATGATAAAAGGGCGGGAAACCATCGGCAAGGGTATACAAGGTAACCGAATCCCCGCATTGCAGCAAGGTATCTTCCCTGCCCACCATCAGGAACTCGCGCGGATCCCATATCTGTATCTCCACCGAGTCGTAATCAACATCACAAAAGGAACGATTGTACTTAAGCCAGGCCGTTTCATATATTTCGTTAATGCTATCATCCCATGCAATGATACCTACATCTACATAACGGTTGTAGGCAGGAAAATGCACGGTATCGTTTATGGTATCGTAATCAATTCCGTTGATGGCATCTCCATATATATCAAGCGGCAAATCAAAATCCTCTGACAGCGGAACCTCCATCTGGAAACGGACATTTGCGTTATTGCAGCCTTCAACAGCAATGGTATCAATATAGGGAGACTCGAAAGAAGGAATACCTTCTATACCCACGGCTGAGAAGCTGTTTTCTTCAAGAAATACTCCGGAATCATAAATATCATCACCTCCATCACCAACTACAAGCTTGATGGTATATGTTGAGCAGGGAGTAACAATAGAAGATGCTGTAAGTACTGTGGTAAATCCATCATATTGGATGTAGTCTTCATTGTTTCGGTTATAATACTCCGTATGAACCTTATGATTCACCGAATCAATTGAAACATAAACAGGTGGGCTTGTCAGGGGTATTAAGGCAATATTTTTACTATCATTACTAAATTCTCCGTTAATACCGGGTCCACTGATAAAAAATCCAAAAGAATCATTCACACCACCCCAAACCCATTCTTCATATTCCTCGGAAGCAAAAACATATTGAAAAACCACTTTCCTGGATTCAGGAATAAAATCAAACTCAAGCACACAGGCATCATTCGTATTGGAACCGGAGATTTGTGTCAGATCGGGATCTCCAGGTAATCCATGTCCATGGCCGGCACTTCCACTGTTATTTGGACCAACAGCTATTTCAGCCAAACCTGAGGTAAGAATAATACCACGGTCTATACCAACATTGGATTCACCTTCAAAACCACCGGAGGCTATTCCGGCTCCCGTATATCTTACATCAACCACTGTTACACGCAAACCTACAAGGCGGTCAACCATTTGCTCCGGTGTTAGGTTGGGATTAACAGTAAAATCACCGAATTGGGCAAAGGAAGTTAGCGTGCCACATAAAAATAAAAAAGATAAAACAGCATAAATTTTAAGGGATTTCAACCCTTTTGGTTTAATTACCTTCATTTTCATTACCTTATTTCAAAAGGTTAATAAATTTCGCTTCTTAGTTTACAAATATAAGCATTTCAACTTAGGCAGTCAAATATTAATTAAACGGCTGCGAATAATAAATCATGAAAATATTTGTAAGAAACATGAATTTCGTAACTTTACCGGCTCATAAATCGAAATGATAATAAAATCGAAATAAAAAATGGAACAAATCAAGGATTATATTGAAGCGAACAAAGACAGATTTCTGGATGAACTTTTTGGATTGATCAGGATACCTTCCATCAGTTCACAAAAAGAAAACAAAAACGACATGATGAGGGCTGCCGAATACTGGAAAGACATCATTCTGAAAGCCGGTGGCGACAAAGCAGAAATTTATGAAACAGAAGGTCATCCCATTGTATATGGTGAAAAAATCATCAACAAGGATTTACCCACAGTACTTGTTTACGGCCATTATGACGTAATGCCTGTTGATCCGGTTGATCTGTGGAATACAGAGCCATTTGAACCTGTAATTAAAGACGGGAAAATCTGGGCCCGTGGCGCCGATGATGACAAAGGACAGGCCTTTATGCATGCCAAAGCTTTTGAGTTTATGGTGAAGGAGGGCAAGTTGCCCTGTAATGTTAAATTCATGATTGAAGGAGAAGAAGAAATCGGTTCGGGTGCACTGGCAAAATTCTGTGAAGAATATAAAAATATGCTGCAGGCTGACATTATTCTTGTTTCAGATACCAGCATGCTGGCCGAGGATGTACCATCAATTACTACAGGCTTGCGCGGACTTTCTTACTGGGAAGTGGAAGTAACCGGCCCCAACCGTGACCTGCACTCAGGTTTATTTGGGGGAGCAGTAGCCAATCCTATCAACATATTGGCGGATATGATCGCTCAGATGGTAGATGAAAACGGCCGTATAACCATCCCCGGATTTTATGATGATGTATTGGAAGCTTCAAAGGAAGAACGTGAAAAAATGGCAATGGCTCCATTTGATGAAGAAGAATACAAAAAAGCCATTGATGTGAAAGCACTTTGGGGTGAAAAAGGAT
>CAZTAW010000315.1:0-3644 GCA_964611705.1 uncultured Bacteroidales bacterium | reverse complement strand
AGGTAGAAGAACAAATCATTGTTAATGTTGAAGGCTGGCAAAGGGGTTTGTATCTGCTGAGGTTAAGTTCAGGAGATGGTTTTTCGGAAAGTGTGAAGGTTGTTGTAAAATAATAACTATTTGATTTCAATGAAATGGAATAATGTAAAAGAAGAAACAATGAAGGTGGTGAAGTATTGATAATTGCTTTCTTAATCGTAAAGACCTGACAGGTTTGTACTAACAAATAACCGTATCGTTAAAGAATCTTATTCACTTTTTTAAAGAAAACCTGTCAGGTCTAAATCCAGAAAAACTTTTTAAAACAAATTCATCAGGTAATAAAAAAGCCCGGACGAGAACATCCGGGCCGGCATAATCTATAAAAGATTTTCAATATCCTTACTGATTCAGCATCACCGGCATTACCAGCATCAGTATCTCTTCGTTTTCATTTTCATCATCCACCGGCAGGATAATACCTGCACGGTTGGGCGCTGACATTTCCACATTGATCTCATCGCTTTCGAGATTGTTCAGCATTTCGAACATAAACTTTGAATTAAAGCCGATCTCAATATCTTCGCCCACATAATTGCAGGTGAGTCGTTCCCTGGCTTCGTTCGCAAAGTCAATATCCTCGGCTGTAAGCACGAGCTCTTTGCCTGAAATCTTAAACCGCACCTGGTGCGTGGATTGATTCGCAAAAATGGAAACACGTCTGATGGAATTCAACAATTGATGTCTGTCAATCGTAAGTTTGTTCGGATTTTTAACAGGAATTACCGCTTCGTAATTCGGGTATTTCCCCTCTATCAAACGACAGATCAAATTAATGTTACCGAAAACAAACTGTGCATTTGTCTGGTTATAATTGATCTTTACTGTTTTCTCATCTTCAGGCAATAAATTCCTTAACTGATTCAATGGTTTTTTTGGAAGTATGAATGAAGCCGACTCCTCAGCTTTTGCATCTTTTCTTTTATACTTAACCAGCTTATGGGCATCGGTTGCAACAAAAGTTATGTCGTCAGGCGTTAATTCGCAAAAAACGCCCGACATAACAGGCCGCAATTCATCACTGCCGGTTGCAAATATGGTTTTATTAAAAGCATTGACCAGAACATCGGAAGGAAGGTCAATAGAGCTTTTATCTTCGAGCACCGGTTTTTGCGGAAACTCATCACTCTTATGCCCGGATAATTTGTACTTACCCTCCCCTGCGGATATTTCAACGCCCAGGCTTTCTTCATCAATTGTGATAGTTACGGGAATATCCGCAAATGTTTTTAAGGTATCCAAAAGAATCTTGGCCGGAATGGCAACCACACCGGGTTCTTCCGCCTTAGCCGGGACCAGTGATACCTCCATGGTTGTTTCCAGGTCGGAGGCTGTTATTTTCAAAGTTTCATCCTCCAGCTCAAACAAAAAATCATCAAGTATGGGTAAGGTATTGCTGCTGCTTAGAACGCCTGCCAGCGCCTGCAGGTTTTTCAGTAAAACTGAACTTGAAACGATAAATTTCATATCAATCTATTTTTCAGTAATTAAGAAAATACAAAAACGATTTGTAAATATATCACAAAATTAACAATCCTGACAGCGATTAATTATTTCTTTCTCAACATTTTTTTAACCGTCTGGGTTTTTATTTTCTTTTCTTTTAAAAGAGAAACGCTTTTCCCCGCCCCGCAGTAATCTTTTCATGTTGCTCAGATGAGTGAGCGGAACAAATACACCCACCGCAACGGATAATAACATCAGTCCTGGATTTTCGCACTGAAAAATAAAAATAACAATAAAAGGAAAAGACATGGAGGCAATGACGGAAGAAACGGAAACTATCCTGCTTATCAGTAAAACAACAATAAAAACCCCAACTACTATCCAAACAGAAACAGGGTACAATGCAATACCAACGCCAAGTAAAGTTGCAACACCTTTACCCCCCCTGAAGCCAATATAAGCCGGAAAAATATGTCCCAGCACCGCAGCACAGGCCAGGCCAATTCTTAAGTAAATTGTTTGGGAAGGATTTAAAAAATCAAATCCGTAAAACATGGTCAGGTTAACTGCCAGCCAGCCTTTCAGGGCATCGAAAATCAAAACCGGAATACCGGCTTTCCAGCCGAGCACGCGTATTGTATTGGTTGCACCTGCATTACCACTTCCCTTTTCCCTGACATCAACACCAAAAAACAACCTGCCTATCCATACCGATGTTGGAATCGAACCCAGCAAATAGGCTGTTAAAACCGTTATCAGAATTGCTATAATCATCGTTTATCTTCTTTTATCCCGCTCCTTTAGTTCTTCCATTTCCCTTACAAAGTCAACTTGCTTTCTCCGGGTTGATATCACATATTCGTAAGGCAGGTTTTCTTCAAATTCAGTTGTACGATTTTTGATATCCATTTCCCGCAATTGTGTATTGAAATTATCGTCGGAGCTGTATGCCTGCATTACATTATTCCGGTATGAAAAGAAATACCAGCTATTTTTGGATACTTCCAGATAAATATTTATGGCATCTGCATTTTTCCGCTTCTCGATCTGAATATATCCGTCAACATATTTATTTACCTGCTCTTCGAGGATACTTCCGATGCCAATTTTACCATAGGAAATGTAGGATGATTCTGCAGGATTCCATTTTAGGTTGACATCTGCAAAGATAAGCGTATGCGCCAGTTCGTTGGGAAACTTCCGGATGTACCCGTACAGGTCAATTTCATTTTGTATTTCTCCGGATTTTTTCTCACCCAGATAAGTATCAAGCAGCAGTTTATAATTTTCTCTTGTAAGATCAACACCAGGCACACTTGAAAAATTGATACTATCGGCAATCTGTTCCAAAAGCTTGTCATCAAAAGGGAAGTCGAGCACCAGGGTTGATCGCAATACGGTTGAATCAGGAATTATAAAGTGCTCTGCTTTTCCCAGGGCAGCAATTTGCACCGGCCAGGGATTTATCGTCAGATCAATGTTACCAATTCCACGCAGAACGCATCTCTCCGTTCCAAGTTCCAGGAGGTTACTTTTGCGTTCCCGGTTTTCAATTCGTTGCGATTTACCTACCCTGAATCTTCCAATATCATATTTTAGTATCCCTGCTGAAGATATTAAGATCTGATCGGTTGGGCTGTTTTTTCTAACAAAAAAGGCAGGATACATTCTGTTGGTAATACCGGAATGTGCCAATCCAACCTCAACCTTCTGGCTTTCGGTGTTGTACATACGTTTTCGCACGGGTATAACTACATTCATCGGATCTACGATGGTATCGAATCCCGCCCAGTTTTCTTCCGCAAAAAAGCATTCCTGATTGATCCTGAAATACCCGTTGAACCTCAGATTTTTTCTTTGGGCCGTAATTCGCACATCGCCATGAAAATAATAATTGGGGCTGAGAAAGAATACCGATCCTTTCGGAATTTCGCCCAAAGCATAAGTTTTACCGGTTTGGTCTACACCAATAGCCGACATGGAAATTTCCTGCAGGGTATTGTTCATGTCAGCATAATCATATGATCCTTTTGCAGCATAATTATGTCTTGAATATATGTTCACGGTTGCATCATAAAAATAATGATATTTATTGGAGGTATCCGCAATGATGTAGGCATCTTTCAGGGTTTCCATGACCGCATTTTCAAAAATATTTA
>CAZTAW010000314.1:0-3646 GCA_964611705.1 uncultured Bacteroidales bacterium | reverse complement strand
GAATGGAGCCATAATTAAGAACAATCTGCCTCACTCTATGATAAACCATTTCTTCCATTGTGGGATTTAACAGGTTAAAATCAAGATCAACAGAAAAACGGGGCAAATCATAAAAAAACATCAGGGCAGTACCCCCTTTGAATCCCAGATTGACTGCCAATTCAGGGTCTGAATAAACAGTTTTCAGGATTTGGAAAAGATAGAAACGGTGTTTGTTAATGTCCAACATTTAAAACAGTTTTTTTATCGTGCGGATCAGAATTTTCGATTGGTACATTTCCAGGAGGGTTTTCAGTTTCTCCTGATCAATTTCATTGAGGTTATCAAAATAGTAATCTGGGTTTAAGTACAAAAGGTCAAGCAATGCCCTTTCAGGAATTGCTATATTTACCCCACTATCCCGGCGATTGATCCCGCTGGTATTTAACAAATACGCATTTTTTAATTTTCTGTATGCATATACATTATTTTCAATTGTTATTGTGCGGCTGAGGTAACTTACGATGGTAATTGAAGCACCATATTGAAACATTACACCTGCCCTGCTGAGAACATATTCAAATGAGATATAGGAAGGAGTGTAAAGTCGACAAGCCAGTTCCTCGGGATTGTAACCGGGTTTTACATATATTCCTTTGCGCGGATTGCCAAGCTTTCCGGTTTTGACATAATAATTCAGCTTTTTCCCCAGGGATACCCTTCTGTATTCTCCCGTGAGCATGGCCACATCAGTGAGGCGGAATACCGTTCTTTTATCCTGATAAAGTGATAGGAGTACATTGCTGTTCTGTGAACCAAACATATTAAATTTTCGTATGTTCAGTTCACAAAAATAAGCAATTATTTATAACAATAATAGGAGAATGTTTTATTTTTCTGGAATTTTTGGGTTGGTTGGGGTATTAATGGTATGAGAGAGATGAGAGGTGAGAGGTGAGTAAGGAGTATCTGGCTATTTGCAAAACTTTTCCGGGTTGTTGATCATGGATATCAGCATCTTACGAACTTCATCATATTTGTTCACAATGACATCATAGGTTTCGGGTGTTATATACTTGCAGTCTCTGGAATAGTCCAACCAAACTTCTGTCTCGGACTCTTCCCCAAGAGAATCACTCAGTTTACTGACAAAAAACTTAACATAAATTTTCTTTGCCCAGGCCTCGGCAATGTTCGAGCTTATTGACCGGGATGACCGGCGAATTTGATCGGTTAAGGAATATTTTTCTTCCTTTGTAAAATTCCTTGTTACTTCAAATATTTCCATTGAAATTTTATAAGCTTTCTGAAATACAATCAAATCCCTGAAACTATTAATCTGACTCATGGCTTAGCTTTTTGACTATTTTTTTAAAGATAGGTAATATCATTACAACTGCGAATTCTCACCGCTCACCTCTATCATAACCCGCTTCCCCAAATTCTTCATCCCGATTCGCAAGCTCATACGGGACTTCTGCAAATAACTAAAACAGTGAAAAGTTAAGACTTTGTTCTTTTAATTAATTTTTAATAAAATCATCAAAATCAAGATTTCCAGACTCATTTAAAATGAAATTTATTTCATCCAATATGTGTTTCAGAAATTCAATCGTTGAAGGCAACATATTCAACTTCCTTTAAAATGTGCGGACCAATATGAGGACTAAGCGACTTATCTGTAAGTACATCAATTTTGTCGTTAAAAAGCGTTTTCAAAAAACTGACCAATTTCATGAAATTCTTGTAGCTTTTTCTATTGGGTTTAAACTCTACGATAAAATCAATATCGCTTTGTTCGTTTGCTTCATTTCTTACGTAAGAACCAAATAAACCTATTCTATCAATACCAAAACCTCTGATCGTATCAGAATTCTTTTGAAGCTGATCAAGAATTACACGTTTATCTAACTCTTTTGTTTGCACGGCCTTACAAAGTGACAATTAAAACAGGAAATTTTTTCGTTTTTTGGGAATTTTTGGGTTGGTTGGGTTATTAATGTGAAGGGGGGAGGGGATGAGCGATGAGAGATGAGCGGTGAGTAAGGAAAACACACTCATTTAACAGGGTTGACCAGCATTGCGATGATGTGTTCGTATTTATCGTACAATACTTCATACTCTGATTTTTCAATATATTCACATGCAATTGCGTAATCAAGCCAAACTTGGATCTCAGCTGCTTCGCCTGATTTTTCAACCCTATCCGCAAGGTTTGAGAAGCCATTCCCATACGTGTATTATTTCAATTCCTTTCCTTAACGGCAGGTCTGCATCCTTTTCATAAACCACCAATAAACCTGAATCAACATCATAAGTTTTCATGGCCTCCTCCAATCCCCGGTATTCCCGCTCATAATTTCCGGTATGTAGTCTGTAGGCTACCTGTATAGCTATAGTTATCTTTAATCCTTCCTTTATCAAAAAGTCGCATTCGTATTTACCCGAATGATAGTACACTTCTTTGTTACGCCTGATCAATTCCAGGTAAACAATATTCTCAAGTACCCTTCCTTTATTTTCAGAAAAATTAAAACCCAGGCGGTTTACCACTGCAGGATCAGCGGCATACACTTTACGCCGGTTCATCTGTTGCTTTTTTATGGAAAAATCAAATTTTTTCAGGAAAAAAAACAGGAAAGTTTGCTCATAATAGTCCAGATAATCTTTTACCGAACTGGTACTTTTAATACCGGAAACCTCCTGCAATGCGGCGTAGGAAAACAATTTTCCGGTGTTGGATGCAAAATAAAGTCCGATCTGCCTGATCTCATTTACCTGGCTTAGCCTGTATCGTGCTACGATATCCCGGTAAAGAACATCCTGAAAATAGGCATTGATAAGTTCAGTATCATTTTCTTTTACGACCATTGGAAAACCACCGGTTTTCATGTATTTGTTAAGATCTTTCAGCAACAAGGCTTTTTTCTTCGGGCTAAGCTGCTCAGGGTAATAGGTATGATCAATGTATCTGAGGTATTCAGAAAACGAAAAAGGAAAAAGTCTTAACACCCTGTTCCTTCCCGTGAGACTGTCCGAGATTTCAGAACTCAGCAATTTTGCATTGGAGCCGGTCACGAATACCTTGATGCCCTGTTCGTACATACGATTGATAAATTTCTCCCAACCGGATATGTTTTGAACTTCATCAAAAAAAAGCACAGGCTCTTTCCCGTACATCTCGAGGTGCAAGCTTATAATCTCATCAAAAACCGTCTTTTCCGGCTGAACGCGTTCATCATCAAAGTTAAAATAACAATAGGAAGCTTCCGGGAGTTTCATCGCTTTTTTGATCAGATAGAGTAAAGATGATTTTCCGCACCTCCTGATCCCTGAAATAATTACGATTAAGCCGGTAGAAATGTATTTTTCCAGATTGACATCACGGGCAATCAGGTGGGTTTGCCTGTTAAACACCTCCTGCTGATCCAGCATGATTTCTTTAAGTCGTTCTTTATTCATCTTAACAAATTTATTTGTTCATTTCAAAAGAACAAATATACTATATTTTATTCGTTTTAAGAGAAAGATTTATGGAGCAGGGAATTTTCCCACAGAGATCAGAGGTCAGAGATCAGAGGTCAGAGGTCGGAGGTCAGAGGTCGGAAGTCAGGTCACTGAAGCGACTGTTCCTCCAGGCGGTTGCCAGTCGAGTCCGATGACAGTT
>CAZTAW010000313.1:0-3663 GCA_964611705.1 uncultured Bacteroidales bacterium | reverse complement strand
AATATTTTTATGCCTTATTTTTCAACAAAAAGCGTTGGGTCTGGTATTGGGCTGAATATATCATGGCAGATCATGAAACTGCACTGAGGAAATATCAATATGCATTCAGAGCCCGGATAGAAAGCGATTTTCATTCTGAGTGTTTAACTTTTTAATTTAGACTTTATTTATTCTGATTTTTCTTGCATTATGAACATATGTTCATTATATTTGTGGTTGATTTTTTGATGTAATTGCAGATTTGATTTTGTAAATAATTGATTAATAACAAAAAAAGGAGGTAATTATGCCAGGTGGTGATAGAACAGGACCTGAAGGAACAGGACCGATGACAGGACGACGCATGGGTTACTGCGTCGGAAACAATAATCCTGGTTTTGGCTTCCGCAGCGGATTTGGAAGAGGAAGAGGTTTCTTCGGAAGAAGAGGTGGCGGATTTGGCTATAGATTCAGAGGGGGAGCCGGATACCAGGATTATCCGGAAACAGATTTCTTCAACGACCAGGATGCCATTAAAAATGAGATCAAAGCTCTTAAAAATCAAATGTCGTTTCTGGAGAAGAAACTGTCAGACATCCGTAAAAAGGATGAGTAACAAAAACACATTTTGATCCGGAAACCAGGACCGTTTCCGGATCAAATTTTTTCTAACAAAAAAAAATTATTCAATGGGATTATTTGGGAATAAATCAGGCGACGCACCGGGCAGAGGACTCGGGCGTGGCGGCGGCAAAGGCCGTAACAGAGGCGGTGGCTTTGGTACCGGCGGATACTGTGTTTGTGCAAAATGCGGAAACAAAATTCCGCATCAGCAGGGTGTTAAATGTACCGAACTAAAATGTCCTGAATGTGGAAAAACTATGATCAGAGAGGAATTGCTGCAAAAAAAGAAAAAGAAATGAATTTGAATCATATTGCTTTCAGCATTTCAGATGAGCGGGATATTAGTGGTTTTTATGAAAATATCCTGGGAATGGAAAAAGCACGCAGGTTTGCTTTAAATGCAGAACTTGCTGAAAAAATCTTCGCAATCAATAAGGAAACACAAGTTTATCTGATGAAAAGCCCGGATGTGGTTATGGAAATCTTTATTAACCCCGAACCTGAGGAAAAAGGTTTTCATCATATATGTATATCATTAAAAAACAGGGAAGAAGCTGTGCGGAAAGCAGTTGCAAATCGCTATGCTGTTACCCGCATTGAACGCGAGAAATTTGATCTGATATTTATCCGGGACAAAAGCGGAAATATTTTTGAAATAAAGGAAGAAGCAAACTAAAGATTATTGTAAAGCTACTATGAACATTGCAAAACGTGTTAGCCAGATCAGGAAGTCAGCCATTCATGAAATGACAAGATTATCAAAGCAATATGAAGATGTTGCTTTTCTTTCATGGGCGAAACCGACATCGGGAACTCCTGAGCATATAAATGAAGCCGCAATAGCGGCAATTAAAAATGGATTAACAGGAGGCTACTCACAAAGCGAGGGGCTGCCTGAATTGCGAGAGGAAATGGTAAACCAAATTAAAAAGGCGCATATTCCTTTTTCGATTTGCGCACCTGTGGTTTCACAATATGCTGCCATTGCTGCTTTGAAAGGTCCGCAGGATTGCGTTGAAGAATTCAGACATCACTATCTTAAAGCAAGAAATCTGATGTGTGAGAGACTGGATCGCCTGAACAGTGTTTTTGAATACAACAAACCGGGAGGTTCTTATCTGATGTTTCCGAGATTATTGAATTATCAGAAAAGATGGAGGGACTAAAGATTTTCTAAAACATGAAAATAAAAAAATATTAATACGGGAAAGATCATGAAAACGTATCTTGATTGCATACCATGTTTTATGCATCAGGCATTGCGGGCAGGACGAATCGCGAGCGGCGACGATTCGGTAGTTAAAAAATTGCTTGACGAAACCGGAGCACTGATTGGTGAGATGCCTTTGCACAATACCCCTCCCCGAATCGGAGAGATTGTTTACGGAAAACTTCGTGAACTTACAGGCGTGAAAGATCCCTATTATCATCTCAAGAAAAGCAATATTAAAGAAGCCTTGACTTTATACCCGAAATTGAAAAAGGTTGTTGCCAGGTCGGATGATAGCTTGTTGATGGCTATTCGGATTGCCATTGCCGGAAATGTGATGGATTTTGCCACAGGCAAGATTTTCAATATAAATGGTGATTTGGAAAAAATACTGGAACAGGAGTTTGCTATTTTCGATTATGATCAGTTTCGCACTGCCCTTGATAAAGCCAAACTGATTCTTTATCTGGGTGATAATGCCGGGGAATCGGTGTTTGATCGTATTCTTATCGAGGAGTTGGGTAAAGAAGTTGTTTTTGTTGTCAGAGAAGGTCCGGTGATTAATGATGTAACATTCGAAGATGCGATTGATTCAGGATTGGATAAAGTAACCCGGATTATTACTTCAGGATCATTGGCACCAGGTATTATTCCTTCCTTATGCAATGATGATTTTCTTTGGTATTATAAAAAAGCGGATTTGATCATCAGTAAAGGACAAGGAAATTATGAGGGCCTGTCGGAGGAGCAAAATATGCCGATATTCTTCCTTCTGAAAGCAAAATGCAAGGTGATCGCTGCCGACCTGAAAGTACAGGAGAACGACATTGTTTTGAAAAGTAATTTGAATAAAAAACATTAAAAAATGCGCTACAAAAAAAGTAAAACGAATTTTCTGATTGATGTTTTCATGTTTGTTGTCATGATGCTTATTGCTGGATTGGGCATCCTTATTAAATATATCCTGATTCCCGGCAAAAAACAATGGCAGGTTTATGATGAAAATGTAGACCTTACCTTTCTTGGATTGGACAGACATCAATGGGGAACCATTCACCTGATATTGGGCGGCTTGTTTTTTGTTTTGCTGATTTGGCATATTGTATTACACTGGAATACGATAAAATGTTTGCCGGGCCGGTTTATCTCCGGTAAAAATGCAAAGCGATTTGCGGCTGTTTCTTTTGCATTGATTTGTTTCCTTTTGTTGATCTCTCCTCTGCTGATTAATGTTGAGGTGCATCAGGTTTCATCAAGAAACAAAAGACTGACTAGTTTATCAAAGACAGGTGGTCAGGAAATCTCCAAAGAAGCTAACAATGATATAAAAGAAAAGGAAAGGCCACCCCGTCACAAACATCATGTTGACTACCCAAATATTGAAATCAAAGGATATATGATGCTTTCAAATGTTGCTGATGATTATAACATACCTCTTGATTTGCTGAAAACAAAACTTACGCTTCCATCTGAAGTATCAGGGAATTCCAGATTGGGCCATTTGAAAAAAAAGTATCATTTTACCATGCATGAAGTTGAAGATATCATTTATCATTATAAAAATCAAAAAAAATGAAAGAAACAACCAAAATAGGAATAATTATCTGTGATCGCTACCGCGATTGTGCCGGCGGAAAATGTTTCAGGGCTATTAAAAACAGAGAGGGGGCATTTGTTATTTATGGAAAAGATGAAGAGGTTGAAGTTGTCGGTTATACCACTTGCAGGGGTTGTCCGGGAGGAAATATTGAATATGTCCCTGAAGAGATGATTAACAATGGGGCAGAAGTGATACATCTTGCCTCCGGTTTTATTGTTGGCTATCCACCATGTCCGTATATCAAGTATTT
>CAZTAW010000312.1:0-3692 GCA_964611705.1 uncultured Bacteroidales bacterium | reverse complement strand
CAACAAGCTTAAAAAAGAAACAGAAACTAAATTCTGGGTGATCAAAGCGCAGGTACATGCCGGAGGAAGAGGAAAAGGTGGCGGCATAAAGCTGGCCAAATCAATTGAAGAAGTAAGGAAATATGCCGGCGAAGTATTGGGAATGACGCTGGTAACAAAGCAAACCGGGGCTGCCGGAAAACTCGTGCGTAAAATACTTGTGCAGCAGGATGTGTATTATGAAGGCCCATCGGATGTTGAGGAGTATTATGTCAGCGTTTTGCTGAACCGGAAAACCGGAAGAAACATGATCATGTATTCACCGGAAGGTGGTGTTGATATAGAAACCGTTGCGGAAAAAACACCCAAACGGATCTTTTATGAAGAAATTGACCCTAAAGTTGGCTTGCAGGGATTTCAATGCAGGAAAGTAGCTTATAATTTAGGTTTGTCCGGGCAGGCCTTTAAGAGTATGGTGAAATTTGTTGCGTCGCTTTACAAAGCTTTTGAAGCCTCTGATGCTGCGTTGTTTGAGATTAATCCTGTTATTAAAGCTGCTGATGATAAGGTTTTTGCGGTTGACTGTAAAGTAAGTATTGATAACAATGCCTTGTTCCGCCATCCGGATATTGCAGAGATGCGGGATACCGATGAAGAAGACCCGATAGAGGTAAAAGCCAGCGAATATGATCTGAGCTATGTGAAGATGGATGGTAATGTTGGTTGCATGGTAAATGGCGCCGGACTGGCTATGGCCACCATGGATATTATAAAATTATCGGGTGGTGAACCGGCCAATTTTCTTGATGTGGGCGGCACCGCCAGCGCCAAAAGGGTAGAGGAAGCCTTCCGCATCATACTTGAAGATAAGAATGTGGAAGCCATCCTGATCAATATTTTCGGAGGTATCGTACGCTGCGACCGTGTTGCCCAGGGTGTTGTTGATGCCTATAAAAATATTGGTAAGATTGATCTTCCGGTAATTGTGCGCCTTCAGGGTACCAATGCAGAAGAAGGCAAAAAGCTGATTGATGATTCAGGATTGAAGGTGCATTCGGCAATCAAGCTGCAGGATGCTGCGGAGCTGGTTTCTGAGGTTCTGAAGAAGTAAAGAGAGTATATTTTTTTAATTCACAATTTCGGGATTTCCCGGGTTCCCGATTTCACGAATTGTATCGTCCTAAAATAAGTTGACAGGTTTTACTTTAACTTGCATAAGACAGGCTTTCTTATATTATCCAATCAGAAAACAGCCTCAACAGTATAACCCTGTTCCCTTAACAAAGCGATCAAACCTTCTTCGCCTATCAGATGGGCTGCGCCTACTGCAATAAATGATGGTTTTTCCTGAATAAATTCCCTGATGGGTTCAATCCAGTCCTGGTTTCTTTCAATAAGCAATCCCAGTTCTATGTCAGCATATTCCTCGCTCATGTATTCCTGCATCAACTCATCAATTTTACTGATATTTTCATTGAGGTAAGCATTTACCATTTCATCAAACATTTTTTTCATGTTTTCGTAATCCGTGATGGATTCCAAAAGCATTTTTGCCTGGGTGTCAAGAGGTATGTCATCAATAAAGCCGGCTTGTTCTTCAATGGTTTCAAGTCCTAATACTTCTATTTCCTCTTCCTGGGCAGCGCTGCTAAGTTTCTGTTCCGGCGAAACAGGTGTGCAATTCAGGAAATCAACAATTGTGAACGAGATCAGGAAAAAAGGTTTGATCCTTTTCATCATTGTGAAAGGCATTTGCAAACTGTCGTTAAAATAGGTTTCAACAATGCTGTATTCCTCTTCATTCAAATAGTCGGTTGGTTTAATGCTGTCGGGCAGGTACATATGTTGCTGCAGGCTTGCTATCATGCCGGGTTCATCAAAATCGAGCTCGAGTATCAACTGTTCCGAATTGCCGATCGCATCTTTCACTTTTTCTTTCATTTCAAAATCATCCGGGCATAACAAATGGATGGTACCATAAAGGTAAGAGGGTTGTTCGAGACCGTTTCCGCTGATCTTCCAGAGCAGGCTTTCATCTTTTTGTGTTTTGTCGCCCGAACAATTCTGAAAACCAAAGGTTACAAGGGCAAAAAACCCTGCTAAAAACAGCAGGGTTGATAATCTGATCTTTTTCATAATTTGTTTAAAAAATCTTTACTGTAGTGTTTCGTAGTTAACTGTCATTACAATCTCCATGGGTATTTCCATGTCGCCGGTTTGCTGGCTGCTTAAATAGAGTGTTCCGTTCATGGTAATATCGGATTTTCCGGTTTTTATCCAGCCGGTTTGCGGATTGATGTTCATAACGGCTTTTTGTTCTCCGTTGAGTTCTATTTCCATGGGCGTGTTCATCATATTTCCCATGCTCAGTTCACTTCTTTCGGAGTTTATCATCGTGGTTCCGGTAATCAGTGCATTGTCTTTATCATACTCCTTTAGTATCCACTGGCTGTCGTAAGTGCCTTTAACCATGAAGTTGGTTTCTGTTTTACTTTCCCATTTTTCGCCAACACCAACTTGTTCAGGAGGAATATAACCAAACATCATTTTAAAATTGCTGATAACGGAATTTTCGCCGAACGATTGTCTAAGCTGGCCTTTAATTTGTTCTTTGTTCATTCCTCCCTGAGGATCAATGTTATCAATCACATCATTTAAGAGTTTCTCAAAGTTAGAAACGGAAACGACATCACCATTGGTCAGGACTTTCATGTGCAGTTTTTTACCGATGAGCTGTGATAAAACCTGGTACATCGGATTTCCTTCATCCTCTTTATCCGAATCGAACGACATGTTCATCTGGGGCATGGAAATATCCATTGCCATTCTGTCGTATGTCATATCCATGTTTATGGTGTCTCCTTCAATCTTTGTTACATCAAAATCCACCGTCATGGTGATTTTTGTTTTTACGTTCTGAACATTACCCTGTATGGTTTGCTTAATGTCCTGCTCAATAGCTGTAAGCATTTTTATGGTTTCACCTTCAAGGAGATTGAGCTTGATGCTGTGTTTTTCTTTTTCGCCGCATCCGGCAAATACTATCGCGACGATGGATAGTAATACAAATAATTTAAGTGTTCTCATTGTTTTGTTTTTTATTGATTTGCAAAATAAGTATAAAAAAGTAATCAGACCAAGTTTTTTGCGATTAACATTTTGTGATTCTTTAAATCATGCTATTTTTCTCAGAATATCCGGGGATATTTTTCAGGATTATGTTCATGCATCATATTATATACCCTATCAAAAACATCTTCGGCATTGGGATTGGAGAAATAGTCACCATCGGTGCTGTAGGCGGCCCTGTGAGCTTTGGCTGACAGAGTGCTGGGTTCTGAATCAAGATAATAATACCCTTTTTGCTCCTCAATTACTTTTTGCATCATGTAAGAGGTGGCACCACCCGGAACGTCTTCATCAAAAAACAACACTTTGTTTGTTTTCCTGAGTGATTCGACGATGGTATGGTTGATGTCGAAAGGAAGCAGGCTTTGCACATCTATCAGTTCAACATCAATGCTGAATTCCTGTAACTGTTCAACGGCGTCTTTTGCAATTCTTACGCATGAGCCGTAAGTTACCAGTGTTAAATCCCTTCCTTCTTTAAGCACTTCAGGTTTGCCAACCAGAATGGTATATTCACCAATGTTTGAAGGTAGTTTTTCACGCAGACGATACGCATTCAGTGGTTCGATGATCAGTGCAGGCTC
>CAZTAW010000311.1:0-3737 GCA_964611705.1 uncultured Bacteroidales bacterium | reverse complement strand
TTTGATTAAAAAAATAATCAATGGTTCATCCAAACTGCATGCAAGGCTAACATCTATAATAATTTTCTTAAATTCTTAAAAGCCTCTTCTGCATTGTCACCACAAACGATCTTTTCAGCTTTAAAGCCCGAGCACACTTTGGGTCTCTTCGGGTGGTTAAAAATTGCGCATTTTCTGTCTTCCATAAGATGAACACATCTGACGCCTGCAGGTTTTCCATCAGGCATTCCCGGTATGGAAGATGAAATGGATGGCACAATACAACAGGCACCACAATGAGGGCGGCAACTGAAATTTTCTTTTTTCTTCTTTCTCAAAACTTCATTTTTTGATTTATCTGATATGTTAACCTGTATGTTTTATGTTAATTGTGTATTGAAATAATTTCTTCATTGTTTTGTTGTAATCTTTGCGAATTGTAATAATGTATAAGTTAGATATTGAAAAATATGAAAAGAAGTTCACGGGGTTATAAAGGAAAATCTTGATCTGTATCCTGATATTTGGGGATTGTCAGGGCATGATAAAAAACATCAGACATTACCCTTACCCGGGATCAATGGATTAGGGCTGCAAAAAACCCTTGCTATTCATTTCTTTCGACAGGTACAATTCATAACTTTGTTGGCTCAGGGGATAATCCCAGCATCCCATCCTGTGAAATATCTTACCACCAAATCCCGTTTTAAATCTGTAAAGGCCGTACATGGGATGGGCCGGATCAGGATTTGGGGCAATACCAAACATATCGTATTCAGTGCAACCTATTTTTTTCGCCCTTTTAATGGCTTCCCATTGCAGGGCATATGAAGCCATGCATTGCCTGTATGCAGATGTGGAAGCTCCGTATAAGTATGTTGCCCTTCGTCCCGAACAGACCAGAAACATTGCAGCAAGTGGTGCATCATCCAGCTCAGCAATAAGCAGGTCTACCTTAGCCGGTGAGTTCGTGAAACCGGCATTGGTTGAAAAAACATTTTCGAAATAATCCTGCTCATCAAGATACATACCGTTTCTGACACATGTTTCTTTGTACAATTCATACCAAAGGCTAATATCATTCATACCTGCTTTTCGGACTTTTACCCCTTTTCTTTGCGAAAGCCTGATATTATAGCGGGTTTTTCTTTTCATGTCTTTCAGCAAACGTATCTCATCTTTTCGCAGATCAATAAACAGTGTGTCTTTGGGAAGAATATTGGTATTTGCTTTCTTCAGATTCCAGTTATAAGTATTGAAATTAATTCTTAATTCCTGGTTTTGCTTTGCGGGAGGACCCAACCAGTTGCCATCAATGTAACAGGAACTGTCTTTTGCCCAGGGCGATTCCCATGACAGATCATAACGTAGCATTACACTTTTGGAATTTAGGAAAGGACGAAGCGATTCGGAGAGTTCCTCAAGAAACAAGCCTTGCATATCTTCTGCGGGTTCAATTGTGGGGCCATAGGGTACGTATCCGACTTTCCTGCCATCACCGATATCCTGGAAAAGAACCAGAAAATCATCCTGAATATATTTGTGATTTTGCGTATGACATATTTCATTTGTCTTTATCTTGATTTTGAAGGCTCCTGAACTTATGCCCTGCTTTCTTTTTATTTCTGACCAAAAAGCAGTTTGCTGAAGTACTGGCGTTTTTTCTAAGCTTTCCGTTTGTTTTCTTTCTAGCTGCAACTCCATCTCAGTAACGCTTAATAAGTTTTGTTTTATTTATTATCAAAATTTGATAACACCAAATTGTTATATATTTATTACACTATGGAATCAAAATCAGGAAAAAAGCAATGGAAATTTTATGCAAAGAAAACGAAATAAAACGAGTGCACAAAACACAACTTTTTCGATAATTTACTTATTTGGTAGAGATTGAAGAAAAATATTTAAGTGTATATCCATCAATAAAAAAAGTTTTCTTACCTTTGCACCTCATTTTTTGAAAGTTAACACGATTAATTAATTAAACTTAAATTTATGAGTCATTACGAAACCGTTTTCATTTTAACTCCCGTTTTGTCTGAAGATCAGATGAAGGAAGCGGTTAAAAAGTATCGTGATTTTCTGAAAAGTAAAAAGGCAGAAATAGTTCACGAGGAGAACTGGGGAATGCGAAAACTGGCATACCCGATTCAGAAAAAATCAACCGGCTTTTTTCAACTGATTGAATTCAAAACAGAAGGAGATATTGTTAAATCACTCGAAGTTGAATTTAAAAGAGATGAGCGGATAATTCGCTTTTTAACCGTTAAGCTTGATAAACATGCTGTTGCTTACAATGCCAAAAAACGCAGAAAAGCCAAAGAAGCCAAAGAAGCCAGTGAGAAAGAACCTGAAAAGACAGAGGAGAAAAAGTAACTATTTCAAACCTTAAAACCGTTTAAAAAATGACAATGAATCAACAAAGAGGTAACTCGGAAATTAAATATTTAACGCCGATTGCCGTAGATACAAAAAGGAAGAAATACTGCCGGTTCAAGAAAAACCGGATCAAATATATTGATTATAAAGATGCTGATTTCCTGATGAAGTTTGTTAATGAGCAGGGCAAGATTCTTCCAAGAAGAATTACTGGTACCTCAACAAAATATCAGCGTAAAATATCGCAGGCCATTAAAAGAGCCCGCCATCTTGCATTATTACCATATGTTGCTGACCTGTTAAAATAAGGAGGATGAATCATGGAAATCATTTTAAAAAAAGATATACCCAATCTCGGACATAAAGATGACCTGGTAACAGTTAAACCCGGTTATGCCCGTAATTATTTGATCCCTAAAAAAATGGCGATCATTGCAACAGTAAGCGCAAAAAAAGCCAGGGAAGAAGAGCTGAAACAAAAAGCGTACAAAGAAGAAAAGATAAAAGAAGAAGCAGAAACACTGGCCAGGGCAATTGAAGGTAAAGAACTGAAAATCGGCGCCAAAGCAGGTACTTCGGGAAAAATTTTCGGTTCTGTAAATGCATTCCAAATTGCTGATGCCATCAAAGAGCAGCTTAATCTTGATGTTGACCGCAAGGCTATCATTGTTGACGGAGAGTCAATTAAGGAGCTTGGCTCATATAAAGCTAAAGTTAAGCTTCATAAAGAAATTGAAGCAGCAATCAAATTTGAAGTCTTTGCAGAATAAAAACAGCAGTATAAAATACACAAAGCCTGGTCGCAAAAAGATCAGGCTTTTTTTATTTCCGGCAAAAAGCAAATCACCTCATTAAGTTATTTGATCAGTAATTATCGTTTGTTCAGCGATTATATATTTCAAAGCAACTATTCCTCCCATAGATTTGCATGAAAAATATTAACTTTAAAAACTCAAAATCATGGAAAATGTTAAATATTGTAATTCAAAAAAAATGAAGAAAATTGTTTTTGGAATGCTCGTGGTCCTGACCGGATTGCTACTCTTGTTGTTTAATATTGAGGCGATACCGGATCGCTATAAGTCAATTATTTTTTCCTGGCAAATGTTGATCATTGCAATTGGCATAATAAACGTTGCAGCCCGCGAAAGTCGTTTAATTGGCTTGATACTGATTGCTGTTGGCGGGTTTTTTATTATACCAAGATTTGATGTGGTCTCGGCAGATTTTGTCAGGCTTTTTTGGCCTGCATTGCTTATATTGGTTGGGATTATGATCATATTCCACAGAGGATTTAAAAGTAAGTTCAGGGTCAGGGAAAGCAAATCCGGGCTTGATGAAGGAACGATAGATGAAACCAATATTTTCGGTGGCTCCAA
>CAZTAW010000310.1:0-3766 GCA_964611705.1 uncultured Bacteroidales bacterium | reverse complement strand
TGTTGTTAATAAATACGAACTGATTTTAGATATATTTCCGAAGGTACTACCCAACTGGTTGACATTAAAAGCCGGAAATCGCATTAAATCCGGTAACAAAGAAATTGACAAAAAGTACAGGATCAAATCCGGTCAAAGTGATGTTGTCAAAAGGATATTTAAGATTCAAGGGCTTGACAGATTGATGTAGGATCAGTTTCCTGCAGAAATGAAACTGACATCGGACTCCGGAATTTTTGATCACACCCCTGAAGAAGGAAAAGCTTCTTTGAGCCTGTTGTTTATCAATGAATGGGTCATGGAGAAAGAAATTCTTGAACGGCTTGCCGGAGCATTGTTCAATGTCTTTGATTATTTGAAGGAAAGGCGGTTTTTGAAATTGTCAAAATGATAAAACCGAATTCATATCAGCCCACGGATTTATCCGTGGGTACAGAAATGCCAATTCTTCCATAACTAAAGGCTTTAGCCGTTTCCAATCCATAAACGCTTAAAACCGTTTTCAGAATTTTGAAATCATCATTAGCCCCACAGTTAAAACTGTGGGCTGATATTTAGTAAAAAAAAGAGGGAAGCAACAACTTCCCTCTTTGTAAATCTATTTAGGATCAAATTATTTTACAACAATTTGTTTGTTAACAGTTCCGCTCTCGGTTGTGATTTGCAGGATATACATACCCGGTGCAAAACCGGAGCTGTTGATCTGTACAAACTCGGTATCAGCTTTTGAGTTGTAAAGAACCTGGCCTGTGTAGTTAACCAGTTTTACATTGCTGATGTTGTGGTTTGCATCTATGTTGATCATTTCCGTTGCAGGGTTAGGATATACCATTACCGCATTGGGTTCTCCAACTTCGTTGATACCTACCAGCACATCCAATGTAACATCAACTGTAACTGTCGGGTCAACAGGATCGTTGCTGTTAATGTAAAGGTAAGCATTGTAAGTATTGATCTCTAAGCCTGTAGCGTCAAAAGTAACGGTTGCTTCTTCCGAATCATCAGGAGCAACAGTACCTGAAGTAGGATCAATAGAGAGCCAGCTATAACCAACTTCTTCCGTACCTTCAAGTGTCCAGAATACTGATGGTCCTATATCAGAGCTTAGATCTGGTAGTGGTGTCCAGGGGAATCCTCCGAATAGTCCTGATTGGTCTTGAAGTACGGCTGTTTCCTCAATACCGGTAGCACCGTAATACCAGTTCCAGCGGCCTTCGCTTGTTGTTGTTGCATCATCATAATGACCTGCAACCGATACCCAGTAATGTCCTGGTGTAAGGAAAACCGGATCTGCCAGATATAATTCCTGGATAGCAGGATCAACAACTGAATTGATTTCATCATAGATCAACTCACCGGGCTGTCCGCCATCGTCGTGATAGAAAGCAACATAGAATCCATCAACATCAGGTACATCCTGTGACAGGAATCCTTCTGAATAAACAAAGTCAATGGTCCAGGTATATCCGTCAGGTACGATAAAGTCATCGGCACAGTTTACCAATTGCTCATCTGAAGGAAGTCCGCCATATTCAGTTGAAACGATACCGCTGTTTTCAACACTAATAGCTGTGTTGTCCCAGAGAAGCGCTCTGTTGCTGTTGGTATAACCAACCGGTTTGTGGTCTGATTTTTCAGCTACCTCGCTCACTCCATGTCTGTTGAGCTGCGCAATGCTTTTCTTGTTATTCGGACTGGGTTTGTATGATGTATAAACATATTCAATTTCAGAATCCCAGTTCAGGTCGGCATCACCAAGGTTGCTGATTGTCAGTGGCTGTGTACCGGTTTGATCGGGTTCAAGAACTTCTGTCATTTCTGTAGGATCAACATCAATATCAGGTTCTCCTGCAGCAATTGTTACTTCAACCGGATCCGGTCTTACTGACATACCTTCATCATACTCAGCTCTTACAGTATATGTGTATGTACCGTTTTCTAAGTCCATATCATCATAATAAAGTTCTGTTGTAATTTCGGAGTTCAGCGGAGTTGGGTCGTCATCTCTGTACACCCAGTAACCGAGCATGTCTCTTCCACCGATTTCTGCAATAGTACCATCTGTGTATTGTACAATTGCTCTGATCAGGTATGCTTCGTTCCATGTTGCCCATGTTCCGCCTGCTTCGTCATAATCCCATGAACGGCCGTTGTTGAGGTCAGCATCATATCCAACGAATGTAGTTCCATTGATTGAACCAAAACCAACAACGAAATCACCGGAAACATTAACGTTGCTTCCGCTGATGTCAACTTCCATCCAATCCTGGTCAACAGCAGTTTCGTTGCTTTCATAAAGTACATCTGTTCCCGGCTGGCTGCCGTCCCAGTTGAAAACCTTGGCGTCAAAGTCGTTATCGCCTGCCTGGATTGAGGTCCAGTATTTCAATGTCAGGATCTGGCAGGGGCCTGAAGGTGACATATGTGTTGACATGGTGAATCCTTCGTAGCTGTATGAACCAGTAGTTACATCATTATCATAAATAAGCTCTTCAGTTCCACCGCCACCGCCCGGGGGTTGCCATGTAACGTGAACGTCGTTATTGTCAACTACCTCTGCATCAAGGCTTGTTGGGGGATCAAGCGGTTTCAAAGTATCACCGTCATACATATAGATACCGCCATCACCGCTATTCAGCACCCAGGCACCTGTCAGGCCGGCAACATTATCAAACCATGCCTGTGCCTGGAAAGGATAGCCGGTTGTAATTGTGTTCCATGTGTATCCGCCATCACATGAAAAGCTGATACCTTCTGATCCGCTTTCTGATGATGAACCTACGTAGGTATTGTCGGTTCCAGGAATATAAGCGAACCAACGTGCATACATGTCACCAACAACATCAACGGATGTCCATGTCTGACCTCCATCGTCGGTAATGTTCAAAGTTGGCTCGATGCCCATATCCAGGTATGACCTAAAGCAGATACCATTATCAGCATCTTTGAATTCGGGCTGCACAACATTGGTTGTACCGAATGGTGTTTCAACAGCTTCCCAGGTATAACCTTTGTCAGTTGACCTGAAAATACGGCCTTTGTTGGTACCCCACCAGATGTTATCTTCATAAGCATCGTAGTTACCTGTAATTCCGTATTCTCCGCTCAATGGTTCGGGAATATCTGCTTCGGGAACACGAGTCCAGTTTTCACCGCCATCGGTTGTTGTATAAAGCTCGTAATAGCCTCCAACCGGGTCGCCCTGTGCAAAACCGTCATTGTCGTTGAAAAAGTGAATCACATTAGCAAAAGAGCCGCTACCATAAGCTGTGCCTTTTTTCGTCCACGTAGCACCACCGTCTTCAGTTTTGTAAAGACCCTGGTCTGCACCTGTATTAAACACTGCCCAGCATGTATTGGCATCAATTGCAAAAAGTTGGGAAAGGCCGTTACCTGCATTAAAATCGCCGGACGTCCATGTTTCACCGCCATCAGTGGATTTTGTCCATGCGTCAACAATGGCGCCTGTTCCATCAATGGCATGTGCCCATAGCACATCAGAGTTATTCATTGCAACGGATATTTGTCCTATCCCGTCTCCCGGATCTAAGTCCGAATCTTTTGAAATCCAATCAGTTTGTGAAAACGCGAAAAAGCCGGTTAACAACAAACTGGTGATTAGTAGTAGATGTTTCTTCATAGCTTTAAAAAATTTGGTTATTGATACATTTATATAACAAATATAAAAAAAATCAACAAGAAAAAGCTTTTTCAGAAAAATAATAAAAAAATAATCAGTAAAACTTGCCCTGCCAGGTAGACTTAT
>CAZTAW010000309.1:0-3777 GCA_964611705.1 uncultured Bacteroidales bacterium | reverse complement strand
ACAAAACAAATGCAGGGTCAAAACCAGTCGTAACACCTCGTTTAATTTCAATACTATTAATTTCTTTAATTCTTTGTCCAAGCTCCTCAATTCTATTCTTAATTTTTAATTCCTTGCTCTCTAAAAAATTCCATTCCTTTTCACCAAATAGGTTTTGTTTAAATTGCTTGCTTTCTTCAATCCGTTTATTAAACTCTTTTCGCCACGCTTTTTCTTTGTAAAACTCAGAATAATTGAATTTTTGTTCTTGATTTGATTTAATATTAGAGATATTTATTACGGTGCTTGAAACCAGTACTTTTTCAAAAATTTCAACTTGCTCAAAATTTATGATAGAATTAATTTTATGCTTAACAAGATATTTTCTCAGAAATTTCCCATACCCGGTATTGAAAAACTTGTTTGTTGAAATATAGGATAGATTTCCATTGTAATTCAGAATTTTTAATCCTTTTTCAAAAAAGTAAATACTCAAATCAGCAGAGCCTGAATAAACTTCGTATATCTTTTTCAAAATAAATGCAATGTGTTTTAATTTTTTATGCTCAACATACGGAGGATTCCCAATCACCACATCAAAACCATTCCTTCGACTTCGCTCAGGACAAGCTTTCTCATTCCAAACTTCATGGAAATATAATTTAAAATCAAAATCAATGTCATAACCCGCAAATTCAGAAGCTGAAGCAAGAAGTTGTTTTATTTTGCCGTCAATGATTTCCTTTTGTTCCTGTTTTTTTTGTTTGTCGGTTATGGTATAATAATTCTTTGTTAATCGTTCAATCTCAGTTTCCAGGTCGCTGTTTCTTATCGAACCATCGGGCATATTAATCAGTGAGTTGCCTTGAACAATTTTGTATTCAAGGTTGGGCAATGGTTCAATAATGTTAATACGTTCTTCATCCACCACCATGGAAAGCCATAGCCGGAGTTTGGCAATTTCTACAGCACCTGCATCTATATCCACACCGTAAATGGAATTTTGTATGGCGTTTGATTTAAAGTTATATGCAGTGCGGTTTTCGAGAGATTGCTTCCCCCGCTCCTGCGGGGTCGCAATGACGAATGGTGTAAGCAGTTTACGAAGTTTTACAATTTCGTTCATTATACCCACTGGAAAAGCGCCCGAGCCTACTGCCGGGTCACAGATTTTTATGTTTTCAAGCGCTTTATCAATGGCATCAGCATTTAGGCTAATACTTTCGGGAATGCTTAGTTTATTGGCAGTTTGTTTTAGTTTTCCTTCTTTTATGGCAATGTCTTTATCAATGATGTGTTCCCCGTAATGAATAAAGGTTTCTAAATCCTCTTTAACAACATTTTTTTCTTTCAACTCTGTTTCCAGGAAATACAGCAAACTTTGCTGCGCCATATAATGCACAATTTCACGGGGCGTATAAAAAGCTCCTTTGCTTTTACGTTCGGTTACATCCAGCATGCGTTCAAATACTTTTCCCAACATTTCGGGGTCAATGGCAACTTCGGTTTCAAGCGGTTCATCCTCTTTTACTGTAAAATTATAGAGGTCGAATACATCCAAAATTCCACTGCCTTCTTCATCGCTTTTACGGTTGGAGAAGATTTTATTCGGGATAACAATATCGGTTTTTTGCCAGTCGTAAAACTCGATAGGGTCAAACAATCCACCGTTTAAAAAGGGGATTCGGGTTTTAAAACGTTCGTAGTAGTCTGTTACCCGTTTTTTGCTCAGAGCATCGTAAAAGAAGTATTCGAGGTAATCGTTAAAAAAGTTTTCGTCCGGTTTTGTTTTATTAAAGAGACTGCGCAGAAAGTTTTTATCTCCCTCACCGTATTTATCTTTTTCATCCAACCCCAGCCAGCCTTTTTTCTGCAGGAAATAAAGAAACACGATTTGTCCGAGCAGTTTTTTTGCAAAATTGAGGATGCTGATGTTTTTACTTTCTAACTCTTCTTTAACGGTTTTGTCTTTGTTTACAATCTCTTCAATTTTTTCCACCAGGTCAAAAAGCAGCTTTTTGTATTTTTCGTAAAACTCGTCTGAAACCGCTTCAATGCTAAAAGCATCTTCAATATCGGAAAGGAAAGGCGCATGGTCGTTTTTCAGCAAGTCAATTAACTGGCGTTGAGCAGTGTGGCTTTTACCTGATTCGCCCACCATAAAAGAAGAACGTTTGGCAGGAGTGAGTTCATCTGCTTTCTTTTCGAGGCTGTACTGCATTTTAATGAATGAGAACCGCCACTCGCTTGATTTTTCAGTATGGAAAGCAACCAAAGCAGCATCTTTACCCTTATCGTTCAGGTACCAGCGCACAAAGTTTCGTTGTGTACTTCGTGCGTAGTCAATGGAATGGTTTCGTTTAAGTTTTACTATCAGCACATCAATCAGGTTGCCTTCTTCATCCTCGTATTTACCCAAACGTTCGTACGAAGCAATGAAATCCCCAAAAGCTTTTGGAATATTGTAACCGGTACGCAGAAATTCTGCCGGGTGCAGGTTTTTCAGCAGGTTACGGATGAAATAGCTGTAACTGTCTTTATCGAAAGGGTTTTCAAAAACTTCGGTTATGATATTTTTGGCTTCGTATAGTTTCATATTACATTTCCTTTAATTCCTTTTCAATGTGTTGTTGCAGTATTTTGGCATCGGGCAGTTTCAGCATGTATTTTTTCACGAACAGATTTTGGTCCATTCCGGCAGTAGCGTATTTTACAAGGGCATGGTCTTTTTCGGCAACCAATAAAATACCTACGGGCAAATTATCGTCCGATTCTGAAATTTCTTCTTTAAAGAAATTCAGGTAGGTATTTAGTTGGCCGATGTCTCCATGCTCGAACTCACCAATTTTCAGGTCAATTAGAATATGGCATTTTAAAATACGGTGGTAGAAAACCAGGTCTATGAAATAATATTTTTCACCAATCAGTATGCGTCTTTGGCGGGCTTCGAAACAAAATCCATAACCCAGTTCAACAATAAACTGTTGCAGTTTGTCGAGCAGGGCTTTTTCGAAGTCCGATTCTTCAACAATTTCTTTTACTGGTAAATCGAGAAATTCAAAAGCATAGATATTCTTTATTATATCAGTACTTGCCCGTGGTTTTGTTTTTTGCTGAACCAGCTTTGCCAGTTTTTCGGGATTTTTAGATAAGCCGCTGCGTTCGAAATACAGGCTGTTGATTTGCCTTTTCAATTCGCGCACGCTCCAGGCGCCTTTGATGCATTCAATTTCGTAGAAGGTGCGTTTAAGGGGTTCTTCAATTCCTAAGAGTTGTTCGATATGGGTGTATGAAAGTTTAGAAAGGATTTTATCTCCCGGCACAAATAAACCGGATTTCAATTGTGGGGTCAGCGACCCCACTTTTTCAGTATCGGGCAATATGGGGGTCAGTGACCCCCGAATCTCAATTTGTTCAAAAACGGGGTTCACCGACCCCCGAATTGTATCTGCAATTTGTGGATAATAAAGATAAAAAAGCCGAAACCGGCGAAGACTTCTTTCATCAAGTCCTTTGATGTGAGTCAAATTACCGGCAATTGACTTTAATAGTGATTTTCCATACTCAGCCCGGTCTTTCCCGTTTTGCTCAAACTCCACAATGTAGTAACCAATTAACCAGTTGCGGATAGTCAGCATTTGGTTTACTGTATTTACAGCCGATTGCTGTAGCTGTTGATGCAGTTGCTGTATGGTCGAAACAAGTTTGTTAAAATTGTCCATGCGACTATTTAATAAGATATTCTGATAAAATTACTTCTTTCGGGATACTCATTGAAACATCTTTTGCCGATGCAGT